>DFBT01000030.1:0-1200 GCA_002366725.1 Caldifarciminota bacterium UBA3073 | reverse complement strand
ATAATTCCGAAATAATTCCGAAATGTAAAACACACATGCTCGCTATGAAAGAGAGAAAAATGAGGGTCGAGCAATGAAAGTTAGGTCCTCACATTACACTTTTCTCTAAATTGGGCTTTTGTTCAGAAAAAAGGTGAACAGTTCCACATTTCATGAAATGTGGAACTGTCGATTTGGGGAGTTGTCTTGACATTTGGCATAATATGGCGGGGGCGGATCTCATGTCCAGATACCGGGTATGAGGTTGAGAAAGTAGGTATTTAGGCAAACCCGAGCGGGCCGTGCAAAGAATAAAAAATTGTAGACGCAACCTTTAGGTTGCGTATTGTCGCAGGCTAAAGCCTGCGGCTACCTAGTACAATTTTACGCAATCTTAAAGATTGCGACTACCAGTTCGAAGATTCAGGGCACAACCCTCACGCCGCGAGCCCGCGGGGAGTTGTCGAATACCTGAATCACATGGAATATCATAACTATAGACTCGCGGGGTGACTTACCGTGAAAGTAATCGTGTATCATATTTACATATCTGCATATATCCCTCTCTTCCTCTATAGCGGTTTCATCCTCTGGATGCACGAGCCGGCATATTGCCCTGACATCATAGCTGGGAATATCAAGGTAGACTATCGCAACAGCGGGATTTGCCATAATGTTCAGGAATGTTTTTGTCTGGAAGTCTTTCGTGGTATACAGTTCAAGCGATGAGAGTTCCGTGCGGTCAAACATCTCTTCATCCTCATAAAATCCGCTAAGTATGTCGAGCTTCTCGGTCACGGGGGCATCCCAGGTCTCCTCAAGCGTCTTCATTATATCCTTTATTTTCTCCTTCTTTGGTACAAGTCCCGTACCCTTTACCGCATTATTTATGGAAAATTTGGCATCTTCTCTCATTCCTCCGTACGAGGCAACCATGCCAGAATGAGGCCCGGCGAAACCGGGAAATTCCCCCTTCTTCATCTTTTCAAGGCTCTTTAATCTCGCCGACTTCGTCCATTCCATAAATCCATCGGGTAGTTCTCTTATCTCGAATTCCTGCCACTTACCGTCCACCTTTGCCCCTATTATACCGTCGTCATACTTCGACATATCGATGTTTGGTTGTGTAAACACATTCTCCTTCCAGTAATTTACACCTGCCTTCTCAACACACCTTCCACCCTCTGAACACGAAAAAAACACAACGGACAGAACTAACAA
>DFBT01000033.1:2987-11263 GCA_002366725.1 Caldifarciminota bacterium UBA3073 | reverse complement strand
ATGACCAATTTCTAATGACTAATTTAAAATGAATAGAGACCCCAATATAAGAGATTATATAGCCGTAGTTGTTAAGTGGAGAAGCATTGTACTATTCAATGTTATCACCATTACCGTCCTCGCCGTAATTGTGAGCCTCGTTCTCCCCAAAAAATATACCTCCACGGGGAGGCTCCTGCCACCACTGCTCTCCGGTGAGAGTATGGGCGTTTCCTCCAATATCAGCTCGATGCTGTCGGGGGCCGGACTACCCCTCGGTATGGGGGCTACACCCTCTGATCTTTTTGCCGCCCTGCTGAAGTCAAGGACCGTTAGCGATGGCGTAATAGAGGGATGTAAACTTAGGAGTTATTATGGGAAAAAGACCATGACGGAGACGAGAAAGTGTCTCTCGGGAGTGACGAGGATCGATGTATCTCCAGAGGGTATAATATCAATATCGGTCACGGATAAGGACCCAAATATGTCCGCAAAGATAGCAAGCTCATATATAAAACATCTCGATAAGCTTAACAGGGAAACGAGCATGACCGTAGGTAAACGAAACCGCCTCTTTCTCGAAGTTAGACTTAACGAGATCGGACTTGAGTTGGCAGCTGCTGAGGATTCATTGAGGGCATTTCAGGAAAGGTATCACATTCTCTCTCTGCCAGAAGAGCTGAAACAAGCAGTGTCGGTCATGAGTTCACTCCTGGCAAGGAAGGTCACTAAAGAAATAGAGCTTGGAATGATAGGAATGTATGCCACCGAGGAAAACCCCGAGGTTGTAAGGATGAGAAGAGAACTCAAGCTCTTGGATGAGAAGATAAGGGATATGGGGTACGAACCCGATTCGACGGGGTTCGGAGTTGGAGTTTCTCTACCACTTCGAGATGTTCCGAAGGCATCCCTGAGACTTGCAAGGCTGATGAGGGATGTGGAGGTAAAGCAAAAGGTTTTCGCCGTACTCACTGAGCAGTACGAACAGGCAAAACTGCAGGAGGTGAGAGATACACCCACCGTTGAGGAGCTCGATAAACCGGAGCCCCCAGAGAAAAGGAGTTTTCCAAAGAGGACCAGGATCGTCATCGTGGCGTTCGTTTTAAGTCTCTTTGTGGGTGTAGGATTGGCGTTCTTCTTAGAATATACGGACAGGATAAAGGACAAGGAGGAGGGCGGAAGGTGGCAGAAGATAGGTGAGGATTTAAAAAGAGGAATTTTCAAAAAACCCAAGGGTGTGTAATAGATGACATTCCACACTTTGTGGTCTTCCTTTTTGAATTTTAATATTTTATTTTTGATTTTTCTATGGGGGGTTGTGTGGAGGAAATAACCATTAAACAACTGGTTGAAGCGGGAGTGCACTTTGGTCACAGAAAAGACAAATGGAATCCAAAGATGCGAGGTTTCATTTTTACCGAGAGAAGAGGTATTCACGTCATAGACTTAAAAAAAACTATAGAATATCTGGACAAGGCATGTGAGGCGGTCACATCAAACATACGGGAGGGCAAGACAATAATATTTGTGGGAACGAAAAAACAGGCAAAGGATATAATAAAGGAAGAGGCTGAAAGGGCGGGAGTATTCTATGTGTCTGAGAGGTGGCTGGGTGGAACACTGACGAATTTCTCAACGATAAGAACGGCAGTAAACAAGATGAAGGAACTTGAGGAAAAGTTCGAGAAGCAGGAGTTCGGAGACCTGACAAAAAAGGAGATACTAACACTCGAGAGGGAGCTGGAGAAACTGAGAAAAAATCTTCACGGGATAAGAGATATGGAAAGTCTGCCGGGGATGGCGTACATATGTGATATAAGAAGGGAAAAAAACGCGCTGAGGGAGGTGAACAAACTCGGTATACCTGTTGTGGGTATAGTTGATACTAATGTGGACCCAACCTCCGTCGAATATCCAATTCCGGCAAATGACGACGCCATAAGGTCCATATCCATAATAACAAAAACCATCGCCAACGCAGTTCTTGAAGGCAAGCAAGCACGAGAAGAAGAGAAAGGAGAAGAAAAAAAAGAGGAAAAAGGATGAAATTCCAAATCTCAAATTACAAATCATTTACCCCGTTAGATGCTTGCCATCTGACGGGGCAGGCAAATTTCAAATTCAAAATCCTAAACTACTTACCTATAATCAGGGCTGCTCTGTTTGGAATTTTGATCATTGGGATTTAGATATTGTTTGTTATTTGGTGCTTGGTACTTGGGATTTTATTTAATCTGTAGCCTACGCTTATGGAGGGGGGAGATGTGGAGATATCGAAAGATGCAATAATAGAATTAAAGGAGAGAACGGGTGCGGGTATCATGCACTGCAAGAATGTACTTCTCGAATGTAAAGGAGACATCGAAAAGTCGGTGGAACTCCTGCGGAAGAGGGGAATCGCCCTGTCAGAAAAAAAGATGGAAAGGAAGACCGATGAGGGTATGGTCGAGGCGTATATTCATCCGGGTGCAAGACTCGGGGTCCTCGTTGAAATTGCCTGTGAATCAGATTTCGTTGCGAGGACACCGGAGTTTAAGACACTCGTCAGAGATATTGCGATGCAGATTGCGGCATCTAATCCCGGTTGGATAAAGAGAAAAGAAGTACCTCCAGAGGTCACAGAGAGGGAAAAGGCAATATACGAGTGCCAGGCGAAGGAGAGTGGAAAACCTGAAAAGATTGTATCCAGGATCGTCGATGGCAAGATGGAGAGCTTCTATAAAGAAGTGTGTCTTCTCGAACAACCATTTATAAAAAATCCTGACATCTCCATTCAGAACCTCATTAAGGAACATATAGCGAAATTTGGAGAGAACATAAGAGTAAAGAGATTCGCCAGATTTAAGATGGGTGGATAGCAGATGAAAATTCAAAAATCAAAATGCAAAAATTAAAAATCGTAGTCCGTGTCCGTAATTCACGAGGCGTAATAGATGGAGTATCTTGCTCCATGTTATAGCTAGAGAGAATAAAATGAAAAGGGTTATACTGAAACTCTCGGGAGAGATATTTCAGGGAGGACAGGAGTTCGGGATAGATGTACTGCAACTGAGAAGACTCACCAAGGAGATCGCCCACATACACGGTAAAGGGATGGAACTTGGCATCGTGGTGGGTGGTGGAAATTTTATAAGGGGTTCAAACAACCTCCTTCGGGGGATCGATAGGGTTACATCCGACTATATGGGTATGCTCGGAACACTTATGAATGCCCTTGCACTTCAGAACATGATAGAGAATTTCGGTGTAGCAACAAGACTCCAGTCGGGTATAGAAGTGAAGAGTCTTGCGGAACCTTTTATAAGAAGAAGGGCTATCCGGCACATAGAGAAGGGAAGAGTGCTCCTTTTTGCCTGTGGAACAGGCAGTCCATATTTTACGACCGATACCGCATCCGTATTGAGGGCAATAGAACTCAAGGCAGATGCCATTCTCAAGGGGACAAAGGTAAATGGTGTCTACGATAAGGACCCGCTAAAATACCCCGACGCCAAAAAATACGATAGAATTAGTTATGAAGAATTTATTGAGAGAGAACTCAGGGTGATGGATATGACCGCCGTAACCCTGGCGAAAAGTGAGAAGATCCCGATAACCGTATTTGATATTACAAAACCCGGCAATTTAATTTCTTTGTTGGATGGAGCACGCATTGGAACGCTGATTGGGAAGGATAAAAGATAAAGGAATTTGATATTTCATATTTGAATTTTAATCTTTGATTTATTTGTAGGGGGGTTAATGGTGGATAAGCTGTATGGCGAGACAGAAAATAAGATGAAAAAAACTGTGGAGATTTTAAGGACTGAGTTCCTTAAAATTCGTACTGGAAGGGCTAATCCGGGTCTTGTGGAGGATATTAAGGTCGAATCCTATGGAGCGCAGACCCCCCTATCTCAACTTGCGAGTGTAACGGTTCCGGAACCGAGACAGCTACTGATAAGACCCTGGGATAAAAACATTCTGCAACGGATAGAAAAGGCAATTCTAAAATCGGATCTTGGGCTTATACCCTCTTCTGACGGTAATATCATTAGACTGAATCTTCCACCTCTTACCGAGGAAAACAGACGGAGCATCTCAAAACTTGTGCACAGAGTGGGCGAAGAGAACAAAATTGCTGTACGCAACATACGAAGACAGGCAATGGAGGCAATGAAACGAATGAAGAAGGACGGGGAGATTTCAGAGGATAATGAAAAGAAAGGCGAGGAGAAAATACAGAAACTCACAGATTTCTATATAGAAGAGATAGACAAGATACTAAAGGCAAAGGATAGGGAAATACTGGAGAGTTAATGAGACTGAATATTGCGAACTACGATATCGATAAGGAACGACTACCACGACATATAGCCATCATAATGGATGGAAATGGAAGGTGGGCGAAAAGGCGCAACCTGCCGAGAATAGAGGGACATAGGCAGGGAGTGAGACGCACGAGACAGCTTGTAGAGACCTGCGGAAAACTGGGTGTGGATTACCTTACGATATTTGCCTTCTCGATTGAGAACTGGGTACGCCCAGAGAAAGAGGTTAAATTTCTTATGAACCTCTTTAAGGAAGTGATAAAAGACCAGGTGCCAGATCTGGTCAAGAACAATGTGAGAATTAGATTTATAGGCAGGTTTGACAGGATTCCCGATGATGTTATGAAGAGCATGAGATGGGCAGAAGAGATGACGAGGGATCGCAGCGGACTTACCCTTCTGGTTGCCATCTCTTATGGCGGCAGGTCCGAGATCATCGATGCCGTTAAGAAAATAATAAAAAAAGGTATTCCACCACACAGAATAGATGAAAAAACATTCTGCGAATTTCTGTATGCACCCGATGTCCCATCCCCCGACCTTCTCATCCGCACATCCGGAGAGTGCAGGGTATCCAACTTCCTCACATATCAGACCGTCTATACCGAGTTGTGGATCACAAAGACCCTGTGGCCCGATTTTACCCCAGCCCTTCTCTTAAAAGCGATCTCCGATTATGAAAAAAGAGAGAGACGATTCGGAGGGGTATGAAAAGTAATCTGTTTTACAGGGTAATAACCGGCTTTCTGTTCGTCCCCGCGCTCGTATATATAGCGAGAGAAGGGAACATCCCTTTTCTTGTGTTGATAGAACTTGGCATATTTATATCGAGCTACGAGTTCTATGCTATCCTCGAGGCAAAAGGACTTCACCCTTACAAGAGCCTCGGTATTGTGGCTTCCGTCATACTGGGTTTGACCGCCTACACTGCAAGCTATATCTTCACCCTTACCACCGTTACCGTCCTCTTTATCGTTCTCTCAATATCTGAACTGATGAGAATAGACCCCGACAGGGCAATATTCCACATGTCAACCACTCATTTCGGAGTCATATACACCGGATGGCTGTTCAGCCATCTGATCCTCCTGAGGGAGATTCCCGCTCATATTGGTGGAGATTACGGTGTTGGTCTTTCGTATGCAATGTTGCCATTCGTAATAGCATGGACGGGTGATACCTTCGCGTTCTTTGTGGGAAGCAGGTTTGGAAGACACAAAATGCTGGAAAGGGTGAGCCCCGCAAAATCCTGGGAGGGAGCGATTGGCGGTGGTTTGGCCGCCATCGGTGCATTGTTTATCATGCGTTCCCTGTATGCACCATATCTGTCAGTAATAGACACCGTTATTCTTGGTTTTTTCGGTTACGCCGCCGGCGTTGTGGGAGACCTGGTAGAATCTCTCTTAAAGAGGGATGCAAATCTGAAGGATGTCTCAACCTCAATCCCGGGGCACGGGGGAGTTCTGGACAGATTTGATTCCATTCTCTTTACCGCTCCCCTGGTATACTACTATCTGAGGTTCTTTGTGGTTTAGTTTTGGAGAATTTTAAACCCCTTTTTCTGACATGCATAAAGTCGCCGTACTCGGCTCCACGGGTTCCATAGGTACCCTCACCCTTGAGGTCCTCTCGCATCTCGGACGGGATTACAGGGTAGTTGCACTATCAACACACAGAAATGTAAAAATCCTGCGGAGGCAGATAGAGGAATATTCCCCCGAGGTTGTCTGTATCAGCGACGGATCGGTTGCCCGCTCGCATCACATCGAAGGGGTAAAATTACTTACAGGCGCGGACGGGCTCATAGAAATTGCTAAGGGAGAGGCCGATATAGTGGTAAATGCACTCGTTGGCGCCGAGGGTATATATCCCACACTCTGCGCGTTACGGGGTAAAAAAAGGGTATGTATTGCAAACAAAGAGACACTCGTATCGTACGGTGAAATCGTAATGAATACCGCGCGGGAACACGGCGGCGAGATAATACCCATAGATTCTGAACACTCGGCTATACATCAGTGTATACGGACGGGCGGAGAAGAGGTCGATGAGATCATCCTTACCGCATCGGGCGGTCCATTCAGGGTATCCGGCATAAATGAAAAAATAACACCGGAGGAAACACTCGCACATCCCGTGTGGAAGATGGGGAAAAAGGTAACTGTAGATTCTGCCACACTTATGAACAAGGGACTGGAGGTAATAGAGGCGGTGAGACTTTTCAGAATATCATCCGAAAATATAAGTGTGGTTGTACATCCACAATCAATGGTACACTCTCTGGTCAGGTTCCGCGATGGTGCAATTCTGGCTCAACTCTCACTGCCCGATATGAGACTCCCAATCCAGTACGCGCTTACATATCCCAAAAGATTCCCCTCTCTTCTCAAACCACTGGATCTGGCGAAGGTCCATATACTTGAGTTTGAACCACCCGACCGAGAAAAATTTCCCTGTCTTTCACTCGCATACAGGGCAATATCTGTCGGGGGCACAATGCCAGCCGTCCTATCTGCGACGGATGAGGTGTGTGTAAACTCGTTTCTGCAGAGAAAAATAACCCTCTTGGATATTCCGAGGATAATACGGAAGGTAATGGACAGACACCGGATCACAGAAAATCCAGTTCTCGGGGAGATTGAGGAAGCCGATGAGTGGGCGAGAAAGGAAACATACGAGCTTTTAGAGAATTGACCTTGCCGAAGACATAATCAGGCACAATGGAGTTATAATGGGCATCTTACTAAACATTGTTGGTGCCGTAATAGCGCTTTCTGTACTTATAATATCGCACGAATTCGGACATTTCCTGGCCGCGAAGCGCTCGGGAATCGGAGTGCCGGAGTTCTCACTCGGATTTGGACCCAGGCTCTTCGGCTGGCAAAGTGGCGAAACAAAATACAGTGTAAGGCTCTTACTCTTTGGGGGTTATGTCAAGATGGCGGGTGAGGAGGCGGGAACCGCGACGGGCGGTGAGGAGGAATTTCTTTCGAAACCACCGGGAGTCAGAGCAAGGGTTATATTCTCTGGTCCCTTTTTCAACCTTATTCTCGCAGTGGTGTTTTACTCCTGCATCAACCTTTTCTTCGGAATGGGTACAATTGATACGACAACGGTGCGAAGTGCCCCGAGGGCTACCGGGTTAAAAAATTACGATAAAATAATATCTGTAAACGGTGTCCCCGTATTTGACTGGTGGGAGGTGGAGCGAAAACTGGATGGGAACGGTGACAATCTATTGATACTCTTGAGGGACGGCGATACACTTACTATCTCCGTTCCATCTATATATACCGACAGCTTAATTCCCCTCATCCCGTCCCTATTGGGCGATGTCGAAAGGGATGGCCCCGCCTACAATGCGGGGCTTAAACGGGGAGACAGGGTAATCCAGATTGATAGCACGGAGATCGATGACTGGGAAGCCATGGTCAAAATAGTCGAGAAAAGCACGGGTGACACCCTGAAGATCACGGTTCTACGGGGAGGAGATACATTGACAACCACCGCGATTCCGCAGGAGAGAGAAAGGGTGGTCGGTGATAAAAAAAAGAGGGTTGGAATGATAATGGTCACGATGCATGTGAAGAGGAAGAAATTGGGATTGTATTCATTTTATCAGGGCATCAAGGATACCGGACTGACAATATGGCTTACCGGCTCATTCCTCAAAAAGCTCGTAATGAGGGAGATGTCTCCGAAGAACCTTGGGGGTCCGCTGGCAATTGTGCAATTTGCGGGTCAATCCCTATCCTGGGGACTTTCATCTTTCCTTTCGTTCATAGCCTTTCTCTCCTGTCAACTCGGGATTCTGAATCTCATTCCATTTCCACCACTCGACGGCGGTCACCTTCTGATCATTCTCGTGGAGAAGATAATCCGAAGACGCCCATCGGAGAGAGTATCCAACATAATACAGATGATAGGTTTTGCGCTCATAATGTTCCTCATGCTGTATGTGACGATGAACGACATTGCGAGAATTTT
>DFBT01000033.1:0-2967 GCA_002366725.1 Caldifarciminota bacterium UBA3073 | reverse complement strand
GATTTTTTCCTCACACCCTCGTACACCGGTATTGGATAGATTCTCGATTTCAACCCTTTTCTCAGATGTTTTAACTCCTCTCCGCGCTCCAGAAAGACGACGCCCTCGGGATTTATGAGCCTTATCTTCTCCTTCTTGAAATTTATGTTTCTGGTGTACCCAGATGTATCAACGACGAGCAGGTCCACCTGCGGAATTCTTTTCATCATCCATTCTATCCCGCGAAGTACTCTCTCCTCGCATCCGACGGGTGACAGACTGAAAATCGGGTACGCCAGAAGGCAAGTTATCTGTTCAAGATGCCTTATCTTCCCGCAGGCTATACCGAAGCCAAGTGTGCCAGGTTTTCCTATGTGTGATTGTCCCTGGTCGAGGTCCAATACACCCGCCGTCATACCCTTTTCTATTCCGACATTCACAAGTTCTCTTACAAGTTCCGTCTTACCCGTGTCCTTCTCACCCAGAACCATAATCCTGCCCTTGCTCACCATAGCCTTCCTCACCGGAGACCACCTTTTACGCACTATCTCGGGAAATTTATGCCATTCTGAGATAAATTTGTGCGTCTTATCGTCGCCGGGATAGCCGGAACCAAAATTGCCGTATCTTTCCCATAGACTTTTAATTATCCTATCCCTCTCAACCTTTGCAAGTATGGATGCCGCACTTACACAGGGATATGTATCATCCGCATGATTTTCTCCCGTGATCTGTACTCCGTACCCGGTGATCTCCCTTATCTTCTTTATGTACTTATCTATCCCGCTGCCCGCCACCGGCACATCCAGAAAGACCGCATCCGCGCCGGCCTCATTTATTATCGAAGCGGCGGATCCAATCTCGAGTGTATTAAGGTTCATTCTGTCTATAAGCGAAACCGAAATTTCAACGATCCAATACCCCTCTACATTCTCTTTTATTCCCATCTCGAGCGACTCTCGCTTTTTTGGGGATAATTTCTTTGAGTCTCGAACACCCATCTCCGTGAGCGCGTCCTCCTTATTTTCGTCATACAGAACACCCGCCATAATCATCGGTCCTATGGCGGGTCCCCTTCCTGCCTCATCTATCCCGAGAATTCTCATAATCACCCTTTCAAAACTTCTTCACAATCTCTCTATGATCATCTCTTCTGTCGGTGGTGGGTCCGGTCCAAATTCATAAGAGGAGAGAATGGCGTTTTTAATGTCCCCTGTGAAATGCGTAAAGTCTTCTCGCTGGTCGGGGTCTCGTCCCGCATCCCCCCTCCAGAATATCGTGGCAAGCGGGTTTCCTCTCTCTGCCCGGTCTCCCACCTTTTTATGGAATATAATACCCCGGGATACACTCTCCGTATCCACCGCGATTTTGCCTATCTTCTCTGTATCCATCGCAACCACATATGCGCTTCTATTCGATACTATTTCTTCCCTCGTGCAATCTTCTATCAATTTCTCTGGAGCATCGACATATGATACATCCCCACCCTGGAATTCTACAAACTCCCTGAATTTTCTGAGTGCACTTCCATCTCGTATTTTTTCTGTAAGGTCAATACCTCTGAGCCCCGCGAGGTCAACTATAGCCTGAGATAATGTGAGTGTAACCTCCATCAAATCAGAGGGATACTCCTCTCCCTCCAATATCATCAAGGTCTCATATACCTCAACTCCGGTACCAACTGCATTTCCAAGGGGCACATTCATACTGGTCATAAATGCCCTTATCCTTATGCCCATCTTTTTGGCAACCTCCGCTATCGATTCCGCAAGTAGTCTCGCATTATCTATCGTCTTCACAAATGCACCCTTACCCACCTTTACATCCAGGGCGAGCCCATCGATATCCTCTGAAAGTTTCTTGGACAGAATACTCGAAGTTATAAGGGGAATTGATTCCACCGTTCCCGTTTTATCCCTGAGATGGTAAATTTTTCGGTCGGCGGGTGCTATCCTCTCTGTCTGCCCCGCAATGACCATGCCAATTTCTTTTACCTCCTTCTCCAT
The DNA here is from genome assembly GCA_002366725.1 of Caldifarciminota bacterium UBA3073. Classification (GTDB taxonomy): domain Bacteria; phylum Hydrothermota; class UBA3073; order UBA3073; family UBA3073; genus UBA3073. The sequence goes on along the minus strand of DFBT01000033.1, from coordinate 982 downwards.
CTCCTCTATTGAAAGGTGGATCCTCATACCCGGTATGGATTCGAGTTTATTTAAGGTACCCCCCGTGTGCCCGAGTGACCTCCCAGATAACATGGGAACTGCTATACTGCAGGACGCCACCAGCGGTGCGAGGATAAGAGAGACCTTATCGCCAACGCCTCCGGTGGAGTGCTTATCAAATTTTGGCTTCAATATGGGAAGGTCAAGGCCTTCCCCACTCTCCGTCATACTTTTTGTTAGAGCCAAAGTCTCGTCTATGTCCATCCCGTTCAGGAACATCGCCATCAGGAGTGCGGATGTCTGGTGGTCTGGTATCCTCCCATCCACGATCCCCCTCACAAACCAATCGATCTCCCCTTGGAAAAGGACTTTAGCGTCTCTCTTTCGGGTTATTATATCTACAGCACGCATATCCTCTTCCATAAACTCTCCCTGAACAGCGAAAAGTATTGTCAAAAATCTAACCACAGAGAGCACAGAGGATTATAGAGTAATAAAGAATCGCAGGAAATTTATACCCCTCCCCTCTGTGACCTCACTATAGAACCAATCTTTTAACCTTTATACATAGAAATTTATAATTAAAACAGGAATTTAAAGAGATTGTTCACAGAATCTCATATCCATACGGATCCTGTGGACGAGTCTGTGACCTGCGGAAAAGAGATTTATTGTTTCTTTTTTATTTCTTTTCTCTTCCCTACGGATCCGTATGGATAAGTTCTCTTACCTACCTGCCGGTAGGCAGGCAATCCCTGTTAAATCATATAAGTCATTGTCTGGAGGGCACAGACCTGCCTGCCGCAGGCAGGGAATTAAATTTACTTTGTGACCTCTGTGGTTTTTCATATTCTTTTCCATGCGGATCCTTCGGACATATTCTATTTGACACTACCCTGCGAAAGACTCTACTATCCACTGCTTACTGCCTACTGCTTACTGTCTACTGCTTACTGCCTACTTGTCAAAGTCAACCACATCG
>DFBT01000012.1 GCA_002366725.1 Caldifarciminota bacterium UBA3073 | reverse complement strand
TGTCATCTCGTGGTTAAATTTTTAAAGTCTTATGAATAAAATATATCAGTAGAATCCGTGGTTTTGAAATCGGGGAAGAAGACCCGCACTTCCATTTCAAATGCCTCCTTTGATTCGGCGGCGTGTACTGCATTCCTTCCCGTACTTGTTCCATACAGTGCCCGTATTGTATCTGAGGCAGCCTCGTCCGGATTTGTTTTTCCGACTATTTCTCTCAGGCGACCGACAGCATCTTTTCCTTCTACCACGAGCGCAACAACGGGGGCCTCCCTCATAAATAAGATGAGAGGTTCAAAAAAATCCTTGCCCCGATGAACTTCATAGAGAATTTCTGCCTCTTCCTCGGTGAGAGATTTAAGTGCAATGCGTATTATATCAAATCCTTCCCGTTCTATCCGCGTAATTATTTTACCCACAAGTTTCCTCTTGTATGCATCGGGTTTTATTATCAGCAAAGTTTGCTCCATTATATAGATTCCATCCTTTTAAGTATGAAGATAGTGGGATTAACTGGCTTACCGTCTTTCCATACTTCGTAGTGTAGCCTGGGTCCCTCAGTTTTCCCCGTTTTTCCGACATATCCGATCACATCTCTCCTCCTCACCTTTCTTCCCCTTTTCGTATTGATACGGGAGAGATGAGAATAGCGGGTTACAATTCCATTCTTGTGAGTTATCACCACAGTATAACCTTCGTGTCTCTTCCATCCGGCAAATTTCACAATACCATCTGCCGTGGCATAAACTTCCTCACCCGACTTTGCGAGGATATCTATACCCCGGCAAAATCTCCGTTCGCCGGTGAATGGGTCCACCGCATATCCAAATTGTCTCATCATCCTCCCGCGAGTTGGGGCAATGGAGGGTATACGGAGTAGAAGAGTCTCGTCGTATTCTAATTCCCGCAATATTCTATCGTGTAATATCTTTTGCTTGTCAATTTCTTTTAGCAGTTCCTCGGGGTCCCGGTAGGACAAGGTGGGTATATCATGGGCAACCCGCGTTTTATAATCACTGATGTCTAAAATATTGCTCACTTCATACTCATTTTCTTCTAAAACCGTTTTTACATCATTGTAGTTCTCTCTAATCTTGCTCAGTGTCGGCGATAACGAATCTACCTCACTCTTCAAGGTCGCAATTTCATCCACGGTCGTGCGTGAAATAAACTTTTGATGCAGGAAAAAGGGCAGGAGAATTAACAAAACAACAAATAGGACGATAATTAGATTCAATCTAATATGCCTTATGTTGGAAAGATTATGTGGTACAATAGTTATATGCACATTCATATAATTCCTTATCGTTTTATTTTCTCCAATTCTTCCTCAGCGTCTTTATCGCATTGTCTTTTATCTGCCTCACCCTCTCGCGCGAGATACTGAGTTCCTTTCCCACACTTTCGAGTGTGCGCGGTCTTCCATCTTTCAACCCAAAGTAAAGATTCACGATCTTCCGTTGTTTCTCCGAGAGAAACCTGAGTGAATCTTTTACCTCCAGAGAAGAGTTAGTCCCATCTTTACTTGCCATGGTATCACCGAGGGTTATATGCTCGAAACCCGCTATCTCGGCATCGAGGGAGTAATCCCTCTCGGCATACTCCAAGGCAGCTTTCACCCTCTTCAAATTCATACCGAGTGTATCTGCAAGTTCTTCTATACTCGGGTCATGACCTCTATTTCTCAAAAGCTTGACTCGCAACTTTCTTATTTTACTTGAATCGCTTACCTTGCAAAGCGGAAATCTCACAACCCTCACCTGTTCAAAGAGTGCTTTCTGGATCTTTTGCTTTATCCAGAAAATTGCATAGGTTAGAAAACGGACCTCCCGATCGGGTTTAAAACTCCGTAATGCCAGCATGAGACCGATATTACCTTCGCTTATGATATCTACAAGGGGTAATCCCCTGCCCCTGTAAAGAAACGCCACTTTGAGAGCAAACTTAAGATTCGAGAGTATAATCTGTTCAAATGCCTCTCTGTCCTCTTCTTTCGCCCTGACTATCAGTCTTCTTTCCTTCTCCGCAGAGAGTGTTGGGATTTTTTGTATATCCTTGATATATAGGGTGAGAATATTTTCAGTTGGGTCATCCATAAGTTTTTTTGTAGACCCTTTCGGTTACCACCTTCTATCACGGGGTAATCGTAATAAACCTCGAAGCTTCTCCCCTCTTCACCAAAAAAACAATTGGCTTATCACTGTTTTCGAGTTTCTTCTTTACCGCATTATAGTCCTGTATATTCTCGATGTATTCAGTGTTTATCTTCTTTATAATATCTCCCTTCTTTATGTATCTATATGCCGCACCTTCGGGCTGAACATTTATAACCAGAACACCCTCCTTCTCTTTTACACCGAGCGTTTCTGCCTCTTTCGATGAGAGCCCAGCCACCTCTATACCGAGCCAAAAGTTCTTCTCTTGCTCAACCTCTGCCACGGTTTCCTCAGATGGGCGTTTGGCGATCCTCACCTTCAATGTAATGGTCTTCTTATCACGGATGACCCTTACACTGACTTTCTCTCCGATTGGCGTTCTTGCAACCATAAATGGAAATTGGGAGTAGGTCACTTCCTCTTCACCAAATTCAATAATTATATCGCCTTCTTCAAGCCCCGCCTTTTCTGCGGGACTGTCTTTTACCACCTGCGAGACAATAATCCCTCTTGCTCTATCGAGACCGAGTCCCTCTGCCATATCCCGTGTAACCTCCTGGTAATAGATACCGAGATACCCTCTCTCCACCTTTCCCTTTGTCATAAGGTCCTTGAGCACACCTTCCGCTATGTTACTCGGAACAGCAAATCCTATACCTATGTTCCCCGGTAGACCCCTTGTCTGGATGGCTGTGTTTATCCCCACAATCTCTCCCCTTATGTTAACGAGTGGACCGCCGGAATTCCCTGGATTTATCGCCGCATCTGTTTGAATGAAATCCTGGAAAGCTCTACTACCCGGCAGCTTGATGCCGGTTCTATGTTTTGCCGATATAATACCAACCGTGACGGTGCGCTCAAGTCCAAACGGATTTCCTATCGCCATCACCCAATCTCCGACCTCTATCTCATCCGAATTACCCAGTTCTGAATACGGAAGATCCTTCTCCTCGATCTTCAATAGGGCGAGGTCAGTGAGTGGATCCTTCCCAACAACTTTCACATTCCTGTATGTCTTCTCTTTCGTCTTTACCACTATCTTCTCGGCACCACTCACCACATGATTATTCGTTAGTATGAACCCGTCTTCTGTTATTATTACGCCAGAGCCAAGACTCTTCTCCCTCTGTTCCTTCGGAAACTCCGGAAAGAACTTTTTCCAGAATTCAAAGAACGGGTCCTGAAACTCATCCGGGACTTTTATCTTCACAACCTTCTCCGCGCTGATATTAACGACACTTGGCATTACCCTTTTTGCCACATCAACGAATGGACTTTCTTCCTCTTCGTTTAAGGGCATTCTCTGTGCTATACATAAAAATGGCACGAGAAGGGCAACGGCTATGGCAAATTTTCTCATGCTATCTCCCCGTTTATTTACTCTTAAAAATACAGCAGTGGCAAGCCCTGCACATACTTACTTCTGCTGGATTGCCTCCAGTTCTCCCGCTATTTTCTTCTGCATATCCTCGTTTAGGGAATCTGTAAGTGCACCACCTATCCAATTAAATTCTTCTTCTGTTATCTTTGCCCTTTTATAAGCATCCCTTTCACTTTTCTCCCAATCTTTGACAAGCCCATCCCATGCCTTTACAACATCCCGATGCGTTTCTTTATACGCAGAATCGGCGAGTTCAGAGAGGTCCCGGGAGAGCTCGTACTCATTTGTAAAGTCTTCTATGGACTTTTCGTGGCTGGCTATAGCCTCGAGGAGATACTTCGAGGCATTTACATAGGAACGAGCCATCTCCTCCGTTATTCTGTTGTCTTTTGGGGGAGTAAATTCACTCTTTCTGACAGGTCTGGGAGCTTCAGTTACCTCACAACCCATCAACAGTAGTACCGATATGAGATAAGCCCATCTCTTCATATATCCTCCTGGTAGTACTATAGGTATCCGAAAACATAACTGTAGAGAACTCTGATTTAATTTCTCAATGTATATTCCTCTGTCTTTATTCTGTGTCGATCTGCGTTAATCCATGCCCAGCTGAAGGCGGGGTGCGTCCAACTCTTTGTTTTCAAACTACACTGTATCCCTCTTCTTACCTCTCATTACTATACCAAATGGTATGAGTACGCAGTAACCAACGACAAGCATTATGGGGGCAAGTGTTAGAGAACCTCTTGAAAGGCTTAAATACCCAAAAGCGATGAATAGTACTCCGAGCGAGAGCAAAAGATAGTTTATCTTGCCAAACCTTACTTCCTCCGTCTTTTCTCTTTTTTCATTTATACCCATTTTCTGCTTTTTCTCCGCCATATTTCCTCCGGGATAAAAAGTAAAATTTCCACCTTTTACGAGTCCGACAATTCCCGTTAAATTAGAACCCATCCTATCCCACCTGCACAAGTTCTTCGGGGTACTTAAATGTCGTCAGCTCCCTGCGTTCGAGTAACGCAAACCCAAGCGTTAAGGGGCCTACCCTACCGGCAAACATCGTTATTATTATTATTATCTTTCCCAATATAGAAAAATCATGTGACAGGCTCACTCCCGCCATTGAAAGACTACCCGTGGAAAGTCCAACTGTACCAAACGCCGAAAGCTCCTCAAACAATATCCTCCTAAAGGGAAGTCCTTCAAGCGTTAGAACCAGGACTCCGAAGGCAATAAGGGCAAGGGATATGCCAATGAGGTGGAATGCCCTCCGGATATCTTCCTCCCTGATTCTCTTCCCGAATGCATTGACATTCCTTTTCCCCCGCAGATACTGGAGAGTTGATAAGAAACATATACCGATTGTGGTGGTCTTTATCCCACCACCCGTACCACCCGGAGACGCACCAATAAACATGAGCATTAAGATAAAAAAGAGCGTACAGTTATTTGCTCGCCCCAGGTTCAATACGGTGAAACCGGCAGTCCTTGGAGTAGTCGCCTCAAAGTAAGAGAGAAGCGCCTTCGTACCCACTGAGTGATTCCCCAACAGATTCCCGTTCTCGGAAAAGAAGAAGACAATGCTGCCCCCAACTATTAAAACCAGTGTTGTAACAAGTACTATATGGCTGTGGAGCGATAATCTTTTTCTCCTCCTTGTAATAAGTTCAGCAAGCACCACGAAACCGAGACCGCCAATAATGAACAATGAAGAGGCAGTCAGAAGAAAAAGTGGGTCATTCTGAAATCTTACAAAACTATCGGAGAAGAGAGAAAAACCGGCATTACAAAAAGCTGAGACAGAATGAAACAGCCCAAGCCAGAGTGGATGATTGCAGTTCCTAACAGAAAAGGTGTGTGTGAAAATCAGCATCCCTAAAACTTCAAAGATGATGGTAAACAGCAAGATCCTCTTTATGAGTGACCGCAGACCTCCTCTATCCATCAGAGAGATACCCTCACTCGTCACGGTGGACTGACGGATAGAAAACCTTCTACCAAGTGTAAGAAAGAGCAACGACCCCACGGTCATATATCCCAACCCGCCAAGTTGAATCAGGACAAGAATGACGATGTGTCCGAATAGAGAAAAGTCATTGGGTGTATCCTTGACGATGAGTCCCGTTACACATAGACTGGATGTCGCTGTAAAGAAGCTATCAACGGGGTCTATTCTTTCACCGGATGAGGAAATGGGCAGGGATAGAAGAAGGCACCCAACCAAAATTATACAGAGATAACCGGAAAATATCCACTTTGCTGGATTCATATTAATTTAAATTGATTGACTGGTTATTGGTTGATCGAGACCATTTTACTGAGCGTCTCTAATTCAGAAGACCAACTTTTCCCCTTTTCACCTCAAAGATCCTAACATAAGAGACAAGTTCTTCCTTCGAAAGCGCAATGCCGAAAAGCGGCTGAATGGTCTCATTATCAGAGAGCCACGATTGCAACTTCTTCCTGTTACTTGCCCCATTCTCAACGGCAAGGATAAAAAGTCTGGCGGCTGCGTAACCCATAAATGCCGCTTCCGTGGGAGTTCTGTCGAACTTACGGTTAAAATCATCTTCGAACTCTGGATATTTCCCAAAGTCCGATAGAGAGGTAAATACAACATGGGGCAAATAATCCTCATATTCATTTATAATTTTCGGATAACCCCACTCCTCAGTGCCAAAAATGATTGCAGAGCTATCAACCACTTCGTAGTAGGCAAACTGGGATGCTATTCCGGGAATATCTGATTCGTGGGCGGAGATAAAAATCGCATTTATATTCGCATCCCTCAAGGATAACATACTCTCTCTCAGATCGGAAGAACCCGGAGTGTAATAAAAAACATGCGTAATCCTTCCACCCAATCTCTCTATCTCCTTTCCGAATTTTTTCGTTATCTCCCTTCCGTAGGAATCGTCAGAAGTGAGAATTGCAATATCGTATAATCTTGCCTCTCTTATCACATAATGGGCAAGTGCTATTTCCTCAACATCTGCAGGGGAATAAAGCTTATATATGTATTTGCCTATGGATGGTAATCTCTCCTCTGTCGCCGTGGGCGAGAGCATTGGGACACCCGCAAGTTGGGATACACAGGCAACGGGAATGGCTGTACTCGAGAGTAAGGGGCCTATTATACAGGTTACTCCGTCCTCAAATATTGCCTTTTTTACCACTTCTATTGCCTGTATTGGATCTGCACCCGTATCGTAAACATTTGCCCCCTTTCTACCGAGACCGAGAAGAACCCCGTCCCGCAAATCTTCCCCAAGTATCCTGTACATGGGTTCATAGGGGACAAGTATACCACACAAGGGAATTTTCTTCTCCAATTCGGGGTACGGACTAATTTTTTCTCTTATCCATGTACAACCCGATAGTACAATCAGAAAGAATATGAGCATATATTTTTTCATGGACTCTTTCTAACTATCACCTTGTGTATCCTCTGGTCGGTTGCCGAAATGATTTTGAATTGTACGCCATCGATAACAAATGTCTCACCTTTTGATGGAATTCTTTCCAACCTCCGACATAAAAGACCCGCCAGTGTATTTACATCTTCCTCTTTAAATTGCGTCCCGAGAAGTTTGTTGAACTCATCAAGTTCTATCCTCGCATTAAAAAGAAAGGAACCGCCCTTAAGCCGTTTATATAGAAACACATCCTTATCAAATTCATCCTGTAGCTCTCCCACTATCTCCTCAACAATGTCTTCCATCGTAACCAAACCACATACACCTGCGTGTTCGTCTGTGACTATCGCTATTGAAACATGCGCGGATTTCAATTCTTTCATTGCCTCAACGACGGGCTTCGTATCCAGGATAAAATAGGGTAATCTCACCACCTCAACGATGGAGGTATCTTTGAGTTTCCCCCTAAATCGCAATATATCCTTTGCATGAGCAACACCAATAACATCGTCAATCGACTCGTACCAGATCGGAATGCGCGAGAAACCCGACATAACCATAAGGTTACGCACATCCTGAACGCTTTTCTGTACATTACCCGTTATCATCTCCACCCTTGGAACCATAATCTCAGCCACCTCCTTATCTCCCAGTTCAAAGACTCTTTCTATCATCGTCTCCTCATCTTCTGTAATCAAGCCTCCCTCTTCGCCCATTTTTATGAATTCCTTTATCTCGTCTTCAGACTCGGGATGTGTTCTATGCAAAAGTCTCTTTTTGATGAAATCCACTATACCCATATCAAAGTTTTGTCATCGTGGTAATAATCCCAAAATATATATTAACCACAGATTCACCCCGTTAAATAACTCAAAATAAATACGGAGGTATTGCTAAAGGGCAATTCTATTTAACAGGGTGAACACGGATGATCACAGATTACAAATTTAGACATAAGAGTATAGACCACCCCGTAAAGCTCCTTCAGAGCAACGGGGCAAGCAGACCACAGACTAAAATAAATGCACAAAGAAATATAAAAGGTCTTATCTGCCTATCGGCAGACTGGTGTCTCTGGTCTCAAGCCCGGTATATTCTCCGGCACAGATATAACCCCTCCCGAAATGAGGATATTGAACGCTTTCTCTACCCCAAACGGCAGAAAAATAAGCTCATCTTTTCTGGCGAGAATGTAATAACCCGTAGTTATATTTGGCGTAGTCGGAATGAAAAGTGAAACAAGATATGTATCACCTTCTTTATATCCTTTCTCATTAGTAACAAAACCGATACTATACAGCCCCTTCCTCGGAAATTCAACTAAAACTGCCTTCTTAAAGGCACTCCTATCAACAAATAATGCATGGGTGAGTTGTCTCGCCCCAGAATATATCCCCCTTATCAGTGGGATTTTTCCGAGAATCCACTCAATGAGCCTTAATATACTTTTACCGACTAATGATGTGGCGAGAAATCCAACGAGGTATATAATGAATATTGCCGTAAAGAATCCGAACAGTGCAGTTATATACCCCGAAAATCCCGAGAGTTGCGGGATTCTGGAAAATAGGGCGGAGAATAATCCACCGATCCGCGCGGTCAGATACCAGATGATAAAAATCGCCAGAAATATGGGAACAATTACGGCAAATCCCAAAAGGAATCTATTTTTAAAACCTTTTATCATATACTTTTCCTACATCGCTATTATAACATAACTCCACTTAAAAGTCAAGGAAAATTTAAGCCCTGGATAAGCACTCCCAATCAGTCAATAGCCAATAGTCAATGGTCAATGGTCATCACCAATTGTGAAAGCAAAGTTCCCCATCTCGCATAACGGCATATGAAAAGTGTTCAATCCAATCACCGAGGAGGATAAAATCTTTACCATCCAACTTTATGTAAATTGGAATGTGTATGTGACCAAGAATAACTGCATCGACATCCCCTTTAAGTATATCCCTTGCAATGTTATAGAGTTTCTTCCATCTAATATTCTTTTTTTTTGAATTCATTCTGGATATCTTTGAAATAAACGACGCAATCTTGTATGCGAGATCTGGATGCAAGAGATAAAATAAACCCATGGCGGCTCTGCTTCTCAGAAGCAGATTCATTGGATCGAATGAAATCATACCGTTACCGTGGGCAATATATAACCTTTTACCCTGTAGAAGAATAATCTCCGCGGACTTGTGTACAGATATCCCAATTGACTGAAAGAAACTACCCAGCCAGAAGTCATGATTGCCCGTAAAGTAATGAACCTGGATATGTTTATCTGTCAGATATGACAACCGCCTGAAAACCTCGTAATATTTCTTTGGTATCTGTGTTTCGTATTCGAAATAGAAATCAAAAAAATCACCAACTATGTAAAGCGCAGATGCCCTCGCAGCTATATAATCAAAAAACGAGAACAGTTTTGCTATTTTCTTGTCTTCGTTCTTCTCTCTACCAAGGTGCTGGTCGGAAATAAAATATATCGTATCTCTCATTACTTTCCTATGCAAAATTGGCTGAATATAGACTCAAGTACATCCTCCCTTTTAATCTCTCCGGTCATCTCCTCAAGCGACTCTATAGCAGATTTAACATCGTATACTGTAAGCTCAAGTGTATTTGAACGAAGGGCATCTTCGAGGCTCTCCCGGACCCTGTTCAGTATATTTATATGCCTTTCCTTCAACATAAAAATATCACCAGATGATTGAGAAAATTCATTTCTTATCATATCGAACAGCCTCTCAATATTCTCTCCCGTCTTGGCAGATACAGATACCTCCTCGAAAGGAATCTCGTATTCACCATTCCTCTCAATATCGCATTTATTGAGCACGGCTATCACATATTTGTGTCTCAATAAATCAATGAATGCACGGTCCTCATCATTCAGAGGCTGTGATTGGTCTATTACCAGGAGTATGACATCACCATCACTTATGACTTTCTTCGCCCTGCTTATTCCTTCGGCCTCGATTTGGTCCCGAGAGCTTCTCACTCCACAGGTATCCATAAATGTCACAGAAATGCCGTCTATCTCTACAGTACCTTCTACTACATCCCGTGTTGTGCCCGGAATTGGGGTAACAATAGCCCTTTCCTCTTCAAGGATTCTGTTAAATAGGCTGGACTTACCAACATTTGTCCTGCCCACAATTGGAATAGTTATCCCGTTCCTTATGAATCTTCCACATCTGGTACCCCCAAGGAGGGTTTCTACTTCTGCTTTTGTATCTCTTATGTCGGCATATATGTCTGTCCCATCTTCGGTTGCATCCTCGGGAAAGTTGATAAATGCCTCCATCAGTGTCTCAACTCTTTTAAGAGATTCCTTTATGCCATTAATTCTCTCGGAGAGTTCGCCCTTAAGGGACGAAATGGCATATCTTTGAGCCATCAGAGTCCTGGCATTCACAATATCTTCTACTGCCTCCGCCTGTATGAGGTCGATCTTGCCATGCAGGAAGGCACGGAGGGTAAACTCTCCCGGACGCGCAAGTCTCGCATCTCCATTTAATATGCTCTTCAATATTCGATTTGCAGTGACTTCTCCGCCGTGACAGGAGATCTCGATGACATCCTCACCCGTATATGTGTGGGGGGATCTCATAACCGTAAGTAGAACCTCGTCGATGAGGTTATCACCATCATATATCTCCCCATGTATAACCCTGTGGCTTTCAAGTTTCGATGGCGATGATTTTCCCCTGAAAATCCTTTCGGCGATGTCGAGACTTCTCTCCCCCGATATTCTTATCACGGCAATTCCTCCCTCTCCGGGGGGTGTAGATATCGCGGCGATGGTATCCATAGTTAGAATTCCAAAATCTTCACCCCGCACTTATGCATAAGTGCAGGGCAGGTTTCTAATTTCTAATAAAAATCCAAAATTTCAATGTCAAATGAATTGGAGATTAGTAATTGGAAATTTGATATTCTATTTATATACCTTTGCCCTTTCTTCTCCACGGAGAACGCGCAGGGCACCCATTGCAAGAGCCTTCATTTCATCTCCACCGGGAAAAACAAAAATTTTCGCGATGAAATTCACGCTCCTTCTTATTAACTCTATAAAAGCATTATCGTGTGCAAGACCGCCGGAAAGCACAATCCCCTGAATGTCTCCACGCAAAACGGTGGCACAGGCACCTATCTCCTTTGATATCTGATAGGCCATAGCCTCGTATAAAAGTTTTGCTTTCTCGTTGCCCCGATTCATCTTCTCTCTAACCTCTCTCAGGTCGTTTGTGCCGAGATACGCAACCAATCCCCCCTTACCCGTTATTTTCTTCTTCAGTTCATCTCTTGTATATTTACCGGATAATACGAGTTTAACCAGGTCCCACACGGGCAAGCTTCCAGAGCGCTCGGGCGTGAACGGACCTTCACCATTCAGCGCATTATTAACATCGACAACCTTTCCCTTTTTATGCACGCCAACGGATATCCCACCTCCCATATGCACGACTATCAGGTTTATCTCATCGTAACTCTTTTTCAATTCCCGCGCGGCCAGTCTTGCAACCTGTTTTTGATTGAGTGCATGGAATATGCTTCTCCTTTTTATGTCGGGTATTCCCGAGATTCTAGCAACTTCATCGAGCTCGTCAACTACGACCGGGTCTACAATAAATGCGGGGATTTCAAGGGAAGATGCAAACTCGTACGCCATAAGACCCCCGAGATTTGAGGCGTGTTCTCCCTGAACGCCTCTCCTAAGATCGCTCATCATCTTTTCATTGACGCTGTAAGTGCCCCCCGGTATCGCATTGAGTAATCCGCCTCTACCCACAACAGCATCGATAGAGTTGAGAGTTATACCTCTCTCATTGAGCATGGATTTAATGACTTCGCATCTCCAGGTAAATTGGTCTATGATTTCAGGGAATTTTGCCAACTCCGGTGGGGAGTGGCTTATATTAATATTAAATACGCTGGACTCGTCGTCAAATAGGGCACTCTTTGTACTTGTAGAACCGGGATTTATAACAAGTATCTTGTACATAGAACCCTCCATGTGGTGGAGAACCTGTCATCACAAAGAACTGCTCTCGGTGGGTGGATTGAAAAATTTAGGGGATTGCACCACAAACGGGAGAAGATTTACGGTCCAAACTGGTTTAAAAATCTTATGTCGTTTTCGTAAAAGAGTCTGATATCGTCTATCTTGTATTTCAGCATTGTAAGGCGCTCAAGGCCCATACCAAAAGCAAATCCCGTGTACTCACCGGGGTCGTAACCAACATTTCTGAAAACATTGGGATGCAACATACCACACCCAAGCACCTCGACATAACCCGTATGCTTACAGACCCTGCAACCTTTTCCTCTACAGACTGAACACGATATATACAACTCTGCGGATGGCTCGGTAAACGGAAAATAGCTTGGAACGAATTTAGTTTTTATATCCTCGCCAAAAAACTGCTTGGCAAAATATATGAGTGTCCCCTTGAGTTGTCTGAAGGTGACATTCCTATCTACATAGAAACCCTCTAACTGGTGAAATACGGGTGAGTGAGTTGCGTCGGGCGAATCACGACGATAGCACTTGCCCCACGATATTATCTTGAGCGGTGGTTTCCCTCTCTCCATCACCCTCACCTCTACATTTGTGGTTTGAGTTCTGAGAAGCCGCCCATCCTCGAGGTAGAATGTGTCGTGTACATCCCTCGCCGGATGGTATTCCGGTATATTAAGCGCCTCGAAATTGTAGTATTCTGTCTCTATCTCGGGACCCTCCACCAAACTGTATCCTATTCGCGTGAATATATCGCATATCTCATCGGCGCATATGGTTATCGGGTGTCTCCTTCCGACCCAGGGAGTTCTTCCGGGTAGTGTAATGTCAATATCCTTTCCTTTTACACCTCTTCCCTCCAGTTTTTTCTTCTTTTCAGAGATTGCCTTCTCGAGCTCTTTCTTTATCTCGTTCGCCGATTTACCCACGAGTTTTCTTTCTTCCTTCTCGAGTCCACCTATACCCTTCAAGACCTCCGTAAGTTTTCCCTTACGGCCCAGATAAGATACCCTCATCTTTTCGATATCCTGAAGAGAAGATGCCCTGGCAATCCCAGAAAGGGCATCGTGTCTTATTTCACGAAGATTGGATAGCATCCTTTGAAGCATCAACAAGGGTTTTAAACAACACACTATCCTTCGTGCTGAGTTCGGAGAGGATTTTGCGATCTATCTTGATACCCGCCTTTTTAAGCCCGTTCATAAATTGGCTGTAAGACATATCATACTGACGGGATGCGGCATTTATTCTGCTGATGAAAAGTTTTCTCATTTCTCTCTTCTTTGCCCTGCGGTCTCTATACGCATACGAAAGAGATTTCATAACCGATATCCTCGCAGTACGGTATAGTTTCGATCTCGCTCCCCAGAACCCCTTTGCGAGTTTAAGCCACTTTTTCCTCCTCTTTCGAGTTTTTGGTCCTCCTCTTACTCGTGCCATACCACCTCCTAAAGCGGGTTACATTCGTCTCCCGGTGAAAATTAGTATTACAACTTCTGTTATTTAACGAGCATCTTTTTAACCCTCCGCGCGTCTGCATTTGCAAGTGTAACAGCATCTCTGAGCTGTCTCTTTGCCTTTCTAGTCCTTTTTGAGAGAAGATGATTTCTGCGTGCCCTAAACCTCATCACCTTTCCGTTTGAGGTTATCCTGAATCTACTCCTTGCGGCTTTTTTGGTCTTTAGTTTTGGCATTTTTTGCTCCTTTCACTGGAATAAGTTGCATAACCATTTGTCTGCCTTCCATCTTTGAAGGTAGTTCTACCTTCGATATATCCGATAAATCATCAACCATTTTTTCAAGTATCTCCTTCCCCCTATCACGATGCACTATTTCCCTTCCCCTGAAAAATATCCTTATCTTTAATCTATTACCATTTCCAAGAAACTCTCTGGCAAACTTGAGTTTGGTGAGATAATCGTGCTCTTGGATCTTTACTCCGAGTTTGAGTTCTTTAATCTTTATCACCTTCTGTCTTTTCTGTTTTTGTTTCTGTTTCTCCTGATACAGATATTTACCGTAGTCCATTATCTTGCATACGGGAGGCCTTTCATGGGGCGCTATTTCAACTAAATCAAGGCTCTTCGATCTTGCAAGTTGCAGGGCTTCGGCTCTCAATACCGTCCCAATTTGCTTTCCGGTCTCATCAATCAACCTGACCCTGGGCACCCTGATTCTTTCATTAACTCTAACTCGCCTCACATGGATTCTCGTCTGCCTCACATTCCCCCTTGGTAAATTATCAAATATCAAAATTCTCTCTCAATTGCTTCTCTTTTCTATCTCTTCTTTTAGTAATGATATGAAATCCGACAGATTTGGTCTGCCGATATCACCCTTATCTCTCGATCTTACAGATATGCACCCGGAATCTATCTCTTTCTGTCCCACTATAACTATGTACGGCACCTTTTCTATGGTTGCCTCTCTTATCTTGAACGACAATTTCTCGTTTCTGTCATCCATTTCTACCCTTATACCGGAGGCGGCAAGCTCTTCTCTTATGTCCCCTGCAAACTCATTTATTTCCGAGGTGATAGGAAGAACCTTAACCTGCACGGGGGCAAGCCACAGGGGAAATTTGCCCCCATAGTGTTCCACAAGCACACCCACAAATCTCTCTACAGAACCCAGAATAGCGCGGTGAATTACAACAACGCCGTGTTGTCGTCCATCCTCTCCCATAAATTTGAGGTTGAATTTTTGAGGCAGGTTAAAATCGAACTGAATGGTAGTTGCCTGCCACTCCCTTTTCAAGGCATCAAGTATCTTTATGTCGATCTTTGGACCATAAAATGCCGCCTCACCCTCCATTCTCTCATAAGAAAGCCCCGTTTTTTTAAGGGCGTAAACGAGGCAGGATTCCGCATTTTCCCAGTCCTTCTCATCTCCCATATATTTATCTTTTTCATTCACATTCCATACGGAAAGCTCAACCCTGTAATCCCCGAATCCGAATGCGGAAAGCATATCCCTTGCGAGATTTATGATATCAACGAGTTCATCCCTTGCCTGAGAGGGCATACAGAATATATGTGCATCATCCTGTGTGAACCCGCGAACCCGCAAAAGCCCATGTAAAACACCGCTCTTTTCGTATCTGTAAACCGTCCCAAGTTCAGCCAATCTCAGGGGAAGTTCTCTATAGCTTCTCCTCTTTCGTTTATATACCTTTATGTGAAATGGACAGTTCATCGGCTTGATAAGATAACTCTGATTGCCTTTTTTCATTACGGGATAGATAAGGTCGCTGTAATAATCAAGATGGCCCGACTGTTTCCATAAATCAGTTTTCGCAATGTGGGGAGATAAGATAAAGTCATACCCTCGCTTCTTATGTTCATCCCACCAGAAGTCCTCTATGACCTTTCTTACTGTCACCCCTCGAGACAGCCATACAACCAGTCCCGCTCCTATCTCATCATTCATCATCCACAGATCCAAATCAGCGCCCAGAGTTCTGTGGTCTCTCTTCTTTGCCTCCTTCATCCTCTCGAGGTAGTCTTGGAGTTCCTCTTGTCTTTCAAATGAAATACCATATATCCTCTGCAACATCTCCCTCGACTCGTCTCCTCTCCAATACGCACCAGATGAAGCCGTAAGTTTGAAAAACTTTATTCTGCCCGTAGACGGTACATGCGGTCCCTTGCAGAGGTCAATAAAATCATTGTTTCTGTAGATGGAAACCGGAGATTCAAGTTCCTCGAGGAGCTCAATTTTATAATTTTCACCCAACTCCTTGAAAAGTTTAATGGCATCATCTACACCGAGTTCTTCTCTATCAAAAGGGAGATCCTCCCCAATTATCCTCTTCATTTCTTCTTCTATCCTCGTAAGCTCCTCTGGCGTGAATGGTCTGTCCACCCCGAAATCATAGTAGAATCCGTCTTTTATCGCGGGTCCCATAGCAAGTTTCGCGTTTGGATAACGCCTCTTGACAGCATACGCAAGGATATGTGCGGTTGAATGCCAGTAGATCTGCCTTCCATATTCATCCTCGGGAGTCAGGAATCTCACCTCGGCTTTCTCCGGAAGTGTATAAGATAGGTCTCGGGGTTCTCCATCAACCATGGCGCCGATAACGCCGTCATTATCAACTACATCTTCTAACCTTGTCCCCTTTTTATATGTCTTCGAGTTTTTCATCGCCTTATTAAAAACAACCACAGAGAACCATTATCGTATAAACAATACAGGAAAATTAAAGTTTTATATTCCCGGTCTCTGTGGCCTAAATTTTCATAATATTTATTTTAGAATATGCATTAACCACGCCTGCCTG
>DFBT01000072.1:7155-9801 GCA_002366725.1 Caldifarciminota bacterium UBA3073 | reverse complement strand
TAATAGATTTTATTAAGGAAGAATTGCAGAAAGATAAAGATAAGTTATAAATTATCAATTAACCTTTATGATATAGTTGGCAGAAGAGTAAAGGCTTTTGTAGACGCAAAGAAAGAGCCTGGTTCCTATAGTCTTGATTGTGATATAAGGAATTATGGCAGTGGTGTATATTTCCTCAGATTGGAATCAGGGAAATATAAGACCGTAGAAAAGGTGTTGCTGATAAAATAAAAAAGAGGATAAATAAATAGTAGACACCTTTACCTTGCCTAACACGGTGCATATGTAAAATGAAAAATGTCCTTTCAAAGCACTTCATATGCACCGATACCGTTAGGCGAAAAATTCTGAACTTAGTTGGAGGAAGCGTGAGAGGAGAAATCGTATGAGTAGATATTTAACCGTAAATCGAATAGAATTTGCTGTTACATATCTATGTAATGCAAAATGCAAGCACTGCTATTCTATTCAGAATAAAAAGTCATTCCCTAAACACATTGATAAACCGCTTGCTGTAAAGATTGTTAAGAAGGTTGGCGAGAAATATAGTCCTGAATCAATTATGACTTTTGGTGGGGAACCTCTATTATTTCCTGAAATTGTGTGCGCCATCCATAAAGAAGCTATGGATGTAGGAATTCCTTCCAGAGAAATAATTACAAATGGTTACTGGTCAAAAAATGCCAAAAAGATTATCGAGATAGCCAAGAATCTGGCAGAATCTGGGGTGAATGAGATTTATGTTTCTGTTGATGCTTTTCATCAAGAACAAATTTCTCTCGATATTGTTAGAAAGACAATTGAATCATGTTTACAAGAAGGTATTGAAAATATAGTATGGGACCCTTGCTGGGTAGTTTCTGAAGATAATGACAACCAATATAACCAAAAGACTAAATCCATTTTGAAAGAACTTGAAGACCTGCCTGTAAGAAAATCAGAGGGAAATGTAATGGAACCAGATGGATTGGCTCTTA
Source organism: Caldifarciminota bacterium UBA3073 (assembly GCA_002366725.1). Classification (GTDB taxonomy): domain Bacteria; phylum Hydrothermota; class UBA3073; order UBA3073; family UBA3073; genus UBA3073. Next base: position 8,824 of record DFBT01000072.1, on the reverse strand, counting down.
TTAACTTGAAAGAATTTTTACCGCCAAAAGAGAAAATACCTGCGGGGAAATGTGGCAGCATGCCTTATACAGACCCGCTGGATTCTGTTAAAGGCATATGTGTTGAACCTGATGGGGAAATTGCTGTTTGCAATGATTTTTATATCGGGAATGCTTTCAAGTCAGATATTATCAATCTCATAGAGGATTACGATCCATTTAAGATACCAGAAATGAGAGCAATAATAGAAAATGGGATGGAAGGACTGATAAATTGGGCGAGGACAAAAGGTGTTGAACCAGACCCCGAAGGATATTACTCGATTTGTCAAATGTGCATTGATATTCGGAAAAGAGTAAGCAAAACTTTGAAATGAAGGTTAGCATTAGTAGAATGTCCAGGATTCATCGCCCAACACAGAGTTTGTGGCTCAAGCACTTTCGCCCAAACCCCGCCAAAGGCGGGGCTTCGCAAACACGCAAGCCGTTGTTCGAAATTGCCTTTCAAAAAATAGTAGGAGGAAACTACCATTTAGAATGCATTCCCGTAGCGTAAGGAGGTAACTGATATGCCAAAAAAGCGATTGCAAATCAAGGACTCGCAGGTAAAAAAGAATCTCGAGTGGCACATTTTGCGCCTGCTGCGATTAAACAGTAGAACGAGACAGGAACTCATAGACAAACTTGGCGATATGTATTTGGGTTACTGGCAGGTAGATAATGAACTCATAGATATTGACTTGAACCATCTGACAGATGAGCGTTTGATAAAATATTCAGATACATACCGCACCATAATATTGGTGCGGGATAAATACGAGATAACGGAAAAGGGTTTAGACGCTTTAGATAGAAAGGAAGAAGATATCGAACAGTACCATGCGAGGCGTTTTTTAAAGGAGGCGTGCGCCAAATACTCCTTGTGGGGAAATGTCGGGCTGTCAGCCCTGGAATTTGTTATCGGTTTCCTCTCAGGCAGTATTGGCCTTATTGCGGATGCGGTGCATACTGCTATTGACATAGTTGCCTCGGCAATTACATGGATTGGTATAAAGGTAAATAAAGAGGCACAAGCCGCTCTTCTTGGCGGGATAATCCTCTGCGGCATTGCTGCCTTTATTGCCTTTAAATCGATAACAAATATCTTTGAGCCTGCTGAGATACATTTCCAGGCTGTGGCTTTGGTCACCATAGTGATCAACATCGCAGTCAATGGTTTTTTCTCATTCTATAAGTTTTATGTTGGTGGGCGGACAAGAAGTATATCATTGATAGCTGATGCCTATCACACAAAAACAGATATCTGGTCATCAATAGCCGTTTTAATCGGTCTTCTTGGAGCAATCATAGGATTCTTTGTGCTTGATGCTATTGCTGGAGCAGTAGTTTCCTTGTTCATAATGTTCGGTGGTTATGAGCTTATATCTGAATCAAAGAAGGTGATGCAAGGCGAGGACCCCAAAATGGAAAAGTTCTCTAAGTTCCTCGAAAGCCATCTTAAGGTATTACCAGACCGGGGAGCTTTTGTAGGTCTTTGGTTCTTCAACCTTCAGGAAATGACGAAAGAAGAGAATCTTGAGCGTATTAAGAAAGGTTTTGGGAGACACTTCCCGGTGAAACTGGAGGATAAGGACTATGAAACTATTTATGCCGAACTGGAGAAAGACTATCTGGTGGAGTCGGTGCAGGG
>DFBT01000072.1:0-7125 GCA_002366725.1 Caldifarciminota bacterium UBA3073 | reverse complement strand
GGGTTACCTACATTACTTGGCCTCAACGTAAATTCATGAACGCAAGAAAAATCAATTGGTTTGCTGAGGGGTTGTAGACGGGAAGTGAAAGAAGGTAGAGGAAATGAGTAATAAAATTAAAGAAAGACATCATCACTCGAATTTTGCTTTCAGGATAATATCTTTGATGCATGACAATCCACTTCTCCCGATTTTTAGAAATCCTTACAAGCTTTTAAAAACAGCCGGGCTAAAGCCGGGTCAAAAAGTACTGGAGGTTGGATGTGGTCCGGGATTCTTTACCATCCCTGCAACAAAAATAGTGGGAAAAGAGGGCTTTATTTATGCCATAGATGTACATCCACTTGCAATAGAAAGAGTTAAAAAGAAAATCGAGAAAGAAGGAATAAAAAATTTAACTCCTATTTTTGCAAATGCTTCTAATACCGGGTTACCAGACCGAAGTATTGATTTGGCTTTCCTTTTTGGTCTTCCTTACATCGCCGGCGGACTGAAAAATGTAATATCTGAAATGTATCGTATTTTAAAACCTGGGGGTGTACTTTCTTTTGAAAAAACCATAGGGTCAAAGAAAAAATTAATCGAGGAGGTAGAGAGAGGAGGATTTATTTATTCAGGGGGACAGGCGAGGATTTTCTTATTTACCCCGTTAGAGGAGGCTACCGACTTTAGTTAGTGGTAAGGATATAAGATGGTTTAATGCCTCCGTCAGGGCAGTCGTTAGAGAAAAATTCTCTAACGGGGTTTACAAAGGAGAAGGATAGTCAAAATGGTTGAACTGAATGAAGCATTAGTTGAAGGAGGAGTAGTAATAGATGACTTTGCACAACGCAGCATATACGCTACGGGCCAACGCCCTTGCCCTTCGACAGGTTCAGGACAGGCGGGACATTGCTCCCTTCGGTCACAACGTCGTATATACTTGGAACGTTAGGCGAAATGCTCACTTCGGAGCAAAAATATAAAAATAAGAGTAACCATGAAAGGAAGGGCTATAAAATGAGCAAAAAGGAGGGGAATCATGTCACTTATGCCTGCTTTTGAAATAGGTTTATGGAATGCCTGGATTTTCATGCTTTACCATTTCTTGCCAATGCCTTTACTGATGCTAATTCATAAAGGTCTGGCAAAAAAAGTACATGAGCTACATAGCGAGACTGAGAAGAAACTCTATCCTGTTATGTGGATAATCTGGCTTCTCGCCCTCATATACTCCATTTTCTTGCCGTTAGAATTAGGGACGATATGGTTTTACGTAGGCCTTCCTATTTCTATAGTAGGATTAATTACCTACACGATAGCTATTGTGACTTTTGCTACTACCTCAATTGATAATGAACCGCTTACTAAAGGACTGTACTGTTATTCAAGACATCCTATGTACATCACTCAATTTGTAATGTTTATAGGAGTAGGTATAGCTTCGGCTTCATGGATTTTCCTACTGTTTTCGATTCTGTATACAATTATTTCATTTGTCATCGCAATTCCTGAAGAGCAGTTTTGCCTTGAGAACTATGGCGACGCCTATCGTGAATATATGGATAGAACCCCAAGATGGATAGGAATACCGAAATCGAGAGGAAAATAATAAATATGCCCCTTCGTTCGCACTATCACCAAACACATAACTACCTGTTGCCCGTCCCGTCTTGGTGGGGGTAGACAGGCAAACAGACGGAGGGCAGGCCTGCCTGTCCATGCGGATCCGTAGGGACCGGTAGGCAGGTAGTGAATTTTAAAAAGATTTGTTCTCGCAACACAAATAGCAGACTGTTTTTCTACAATTCACCATATTCTCCCTTTGTTTTTGCTTGACAAAATTGTGATTGTACTATATAATTATACAACAGCCGTGATTGTAAATTTATTAGTACAGATAAACCTGGGTTGACAAGCATAATTATTTAAATAAAATATCAATATCCATTTCAGAAGGAGAAATTAAATGTTTACCTTTAGCATACCTGGATATACTACATTATTTATTTTTCTTATACTATGTTTGGCTGTCTTATACATTACGAGAAAGAGAATAAAAAGCCGAATTCTTAAACGAGTTAACTTACCTTATAAAAAATATGGACTAACGGGGATTATAGTCGGTTCTATAGTGTCTATAATTTCGGTTATTTTTTATCTTAAAGTTCAAAGAGATATTATCTATTCTCCAGGACTCTTGCGACCAATATCTGAAATGACTTCCGAACCAGTCATTCTTTTAACAATTACAGCCTTTTTTATCGGTATAACTATTTTATTGATTGGAATTTATTATATTCGATTGGGAAGCAAAATGATAAATAATATTTCTTGATATTTTAAAATTTGAATTAAGAATAGGATAGAAAACATTTGATTGAGAGGAGGTGAGAGAAATGGCAAAAAAGAAGTGCCAAGTTTGTGGGAAGGCAGTAGAAGAATCGAAACTGACGACGTGCCTGAGTTGCGGAAGGAAATACTGTCCAGACTGTCAAAGTACATCTACAAAGAAAAAATACTGCAAAGAATGTGTATAATAAGTAGGAACAGCAGGCATTAAAAGCCTAACCAGGGTTTACACCTGACTGCAAGGGCTCTGGCGAAATCCGCAAGTTCAGAGTATCCATTGCTTGAGAAGGGGTGAGTTAATTATGGCACGAAATTACTTATGTTTGGTTCTCATGCTCGTGGCCGCATCTTGCGGTTTATTCGACTCCGGTAGCGATTTCCAGTCAAACGCCAATCTTAAAGCACTTTCGATTCCAAACGCACAGTTTTCTCCATCTTTTTCGCCGAACATTACGGTATATTCAGTCACATTTGACGGATATCCTCGCAGTTTTTCCCTAACAGCCACCGCGGAGAACAATTCGGCAACCATTAAAGTGAACGGTACTGTTGTAGAGTCCGGCCAGCAGATTACCATCCAAACATCGCCGCCAGATTTCGTCGTAAACATCGTGGTAACCTCTGCCAACGGCAAGAACACGAAAACATATGTACTGAACATAGTAGACGATTAGTATAACCGGGGTCAGGCTGAAAACTGAAATATAGACTCGAAAAGGTAGGGTCATTATGATATTATCAATATATGGCAAGGAAACCTCGCATTGAATATCCTGGTGCGTTTTATCATAATTTCCCATCTATTTTTTCCCTTGACAAAAGCAAGATTGTGCTATATAATTATATCCGAAGGATCCGTATCCATACGGATCTTGAGATGGACAACACAAATTGATTCCACGCCGATGGCGTGTCTTGAGACACGCCTGCCTGTCCATGCGGATCCGTAGGGACCGGTAGGCAGGCAAGAAATTATCTTGACGCCTTTCCTGCTTGGGGGCAGACAGGTAATTATTATCACGGGCTTTGCGAAGTCCGAGAACTTTAATCGGATTTGCTGGAATGTTAAGGAGGGAAGATCAGAATGGCAGAAGATAGACCTAAAGACATCGAAAGAGTTAGAAAGAGGTGGAACGAGCATGCTAATAGATATGATGGGTGGTATGAGCGTTTTGAGGGCGCAGTTGAACACTATGTGGAGTGGGAGCTATTAAAAGGACGTCTCCCCCAAAACAGAGATGCAAAGATATTAGATGCCGCCGGCGGTACTGGAAGGATAACACTGCCTTTGGCAAAGATGGGATATTCAGTTACCCTGTGCGACATTTCTACCGGGATGATAAATGTGGCAAAGCAAAAATTAATCAAAGAAAGAATCTCAGATAAAGTGAAAATATTAGAATGCGATGTCGGCGATCTCCCTTTTCCCGACGAGAGTTTCGATTTTATCCTCTGCTGGGATGGGATGATCGAGGCTGCGAATGAGCTTATACGGGTAACAAAGAGGGGAGGAAAAATTTCAATATTTCTAATGAACAGATGTAGGGAAGCCATTGATTTACTCCCGGAAGACCCTGCATCGGCTCTTGCGCTAATCAAATCGCGTTTGGATTATATCTACCACGACGAAGAGAAACACAGGGCTGTCACCGCCGAGGACGCAAGAAAGTTGTTTGAAGCAGAGGGAATCAGAGTTATCGATATATATGCTGTTTGTGGCTGGCTGAATGTGCTTCCCATCCCAGAAAAAGTCCGAGAGTCTCGCAATTGGGATGAAAAATTCTTCAGGCAGGTAGCTGAAATGCTGCTAAGATTGAGTAAAGAGCCTTCTGTTAAGGGAATGTCAAGACACCTGGTTCTATATGGGGAAAGAATTTAGAAGGAGAAATTATAAGCGCCGTTAGGTAAAATAATGGCGCAAGATTTGTTAACTACAGGAGGAAATAGAGGCTATGAAAATACCGACAAATTCTGTCTCCCCTTCTGATTTTATCCGAGATATTATTGGGGAAGACATAAAGACAAATAAATACGATGGTCGAGTTCATACCCGATTTCCACCAGAGCCGAATGGTTATCTGCATATTGGACACGCCAAGTCTATATGTCTCAATTTCGGCATTGCCAAAGAATTCGGAGGCTTGTGCAATTTACGATTCGATGATACCAATCCCACCAAAGAACAGGCTGAATTCGTAGAATCGATCATAGGTGATATTCGCTGGTTGGGGTTCGACTGGGAAGACAGGCTGTTTTACGCATCCGATTACTTTGATAAGCTATACGAGTTTGCCGTGCAGTTAATCAAAAAAGGAAAGGCATATGTTGACAGCTTGACTCCCGATGAAATTAGAGAACACCGTGGCACCTTGACTGAACCGGGCAGGGAAAGTCCCTGTCGGAATCGTTCGGTTGAGGAGAATTTGGATTTGTTTGAGCGTATGCGGGCGGGAGAGTTTGAAGACGGTGCCTATGTGCTTCGAGCGAAAATCGATATGTCCTCTGCAAATTTGAACATGCGTGATCCCGTCATGTACCGCATCCTGCATGCGACGCATCACCGCACTGGTGACAAATGGTGCATCTATCCCACATACGACTTTGCCCATGGTCAGTCTGATTCCATCGAGGGCATTACCCACTCGATTTGCACGCTGGAATTCGAAGATCATCGTCCCCTGTATGACTGGTTTCTTGACCAATTGGACATCCATCATCCACGGCAAATCGAGTTTGCTCGCCTCAACCTCAGCCGTACTATTCTGAGCAAGCGAAAGCTTCGTCAACTGGTAGAAGAAGGATATGTAAACGGATGGGACGATCCGCGGATGCCGACAATTTCAGGTTTTCGAAGACGCGGCTATACACCGGAAGCAATACGAGATTTTTGTGAGCGCATCGGAGTTGCCAAGAATGAGAGCACAATCGATATAGCTCTGTTAGAACACTATATCCGCCAGGATTTGAATAAACGAGCCACTCGTGTGATGGCTGTGTTGCGACCCTTGCGTTTAGTCATAGACAACTATCCGGAAGATAGTGTAGAAGAGTTGGTAGCAATAAACAATCCCGAGGATGCCGGTATGGGAACTCGTAAAGTTCCTTTTTCTCGCGTTCTTTATATCGAACGAGATGATTTCCGTGAGCCTCCCCCGAAAAAGTGGTTCCGTTTGGCACCTGGTCGTGAGGCGCGTCTCAAACATGCCTATATTATCAAATGTGAACGGGTCGTCAGGGATGAAAAGACCGGTGAGGTGATTGAGCTACACTGCAGCTATGATCCCGAGACCAAAAGCGGTGAAGCAAAGGCTGGACGCAAGGTCAAGGGTACCCTGCACTGGGTTTCTGCCGCTCATGCCATCGATGCGGAAGTGCGATTGTACGATCATCTCTTCCTGAAAGAAAATCCAGACGATGTAGGGGAGGGCTCCGATTTCAGAGCTAATTTGAATCTGCACTCGTTGGAGACTTTGACCGCATGTAAGGTTGAATCCAGTCTTGCGGGTGCAAAACCCGGAAGTCGATATCAGTTCTTTAGGTTGGGTTATTTCTGCGTTGACCCCGATTCGTCCGATGGAAAACTCGTATTCAACCGCACGGTATCGTTGCGTGATACATGGGCAAAGATCGAGGAAGCGTTGAGAAATGGTTAGGAAGGTCGGGTGTTAAATGAGGGAATCGTTGTTCTCTTATAACTTTGAGGGTAATCCTTTGGTAAAGGATACTATAGAATCTATGGGGGTTTGGAATACGATGAGGAGCCCTCGGACGCCACGGACTACTTTGTGTTACTTAAGGAACTACAAACACGGGAGGGGGTCTTATGAGTGAAAAAGTCCTTGTCACGGGACCTTTCGGGCAGATTGGAACAGACTTAGTTCCAGAACTGCAAAAAAGGCACGGGAAGGAGAATGTAATTCTTCTTGGGCACAGGCACATTCCAGAAAACTTCGACGGCGTAATTGAGCGGGGAGATGTTAGAAATAGAGAGGATTTAAGAAGTCTGATAGAAAAATATAATATAACCCAGATATTTCATCTGGCGTCTCTGCTTTCGGCGACGGGCGAAAAGAACCCACAGCTTGCATGGGATGTTAACATGAACGGGTTAAAAAATATTCTGGACATTGCATCGGAAAATGATATCAAAGTTTTCTGGGCGAGCTCAATTGCTGTATTCGGTTCGACGACGCCGAGAGACAACACCCCACAGCGTACAATTCTTGAACCCACCACGATGTATGGGGTAACGAAACTTGCAGGAGAAATGCTTTGCCAGTATTATTTCCTTAAATATTGCCTCGATGTGAGAAGCGTGAGATATCCGGGACTCATAAGTTACAAGGCGGAGCCTGGAGGCGGTACGACAGACTATGCCGTTGATATTTTCTACGGAGCGATAATGGAAAATAAATATACTTGCTTTGTTAGGGAAGACACGGTGCTCCCGATGATGTACATGGATGACGCCATAAGGGCAACCCTGATGATTATGGAAGCAGAAAAAGAAAAAATAAAGATCAGAACGAGTTACAATCTTGCGGCAATTAGTTTCTCCGCAAAAGAGCTCGAAGAAGAAATCAAAAAACAGATGGTGGACTTTTCAGTTGAATACGAGCCGGACGAAAGGCAAAAAATTGCCGATTCCTGGCCAAGAACAATTGACGATTCAGAAGCAAGAAGCGACTGGGGATGGCGGCATGAGTTTGACCTGGGTAAAATGACCAAAATAATGCTCGAAAAATTAAGGGGAAAGCTGACGGCGAAAAAATAAACTCAGATTATGCATTAACC
>DFBT01000096.1 GCA_002366725.1 Caldifarciminota bacterium UBA3073 | reverse complement strand
ATCAATGCCGAGATATGTTTTCCCGGAACAAGAGGAATACGGATCTCTGGTAGTTCCACACCCAGAATTTTGCAGGTTTTGCTTTTGATTCCAGAGATTTCAGTGGGAGTTTTACTGCGTCCTTCATATAGATTCACCACCAGTTCTACACCCTTTCTCTCTCTCACTCCCCTTATACCAAATATGCTCCGCATGTCCAGTATGCCTATTCCCCTTATTTCTATGTGATGCTTGAGTTTTTTGCTCTCCTCGACACCTTCACCCTCCAACTTTCCGTTTCTCCTTTTAATAATCCTCACGACATCATCCGCTACAAGTCTATGTCCCCTGAACACGAGATCAAGTGCACACTCAGTTTTCCCTATGCCGCTCGTCCCCTTCAATAAAACACCCATGCCGTACACATCTATAAGCGTACCGTGAACGAGGACGGATGGAGCAAATTCCCTTTCTAACTGGTGTTCTATTACGTTTCTTGTATCGAGAGGAGATGAATGGGTAAGGAGAAGCGGAATTTTTTCTTCGACGCAGATCTGTATAAGGACATCGGGTGTGGGAATATCGTGAGGGATAATTATGCATGGAGGACTGACTTTAGTTAAGTTTCTGAGGAGGTTGAGGTTTTCTCTTGCACAGTCCAACGCGTCACGGGAGAGTATTTGTATACTTTCTTTTCCGTCACTAACATCAAACCCGGCTATGAGGAGTTCGGGAAAATATACGATTTCGTTTTTTATCTCATTATCCATCCCCGAATTTCCGGCGATAATATCGATGGAGAGTCCTTCTATTTGAATGAGGTCTCTTATATTCATTTTTTTCTTATTCTGCTTTTATACTCTGATATTTCCCTTTTTATCTTTTTGTACACATCATCAATTGCAACGGCAAGGTTATAGGCTTCTTTTTTGGCAGTTATAGTTTTATGGCCCAGATGTGTCCTGATTTCTGCGATATATCGACTGTTGTCTTTTTCGAGTAGGACATCCACGGTTGCTATTTTGTCAAAAAACTTTTTCAGCTTATCTACCTTCTTCTCTATCCTTTTCTTTGTTGTTGGTGTAATCACGACTTCCTTCAGGATTATGTTTTTTTCCATAATACTCCCCCTATCAATTGTCAATTATCAATTGTCAATTGTCAATTGTATCCTTCTCGTAATTTGGATCTTTGTATGGATAGTCCTCTACCCAGTGTAGTCCCCTTGATTCTCTTCTCTGCAATGCGCAGGAGATGATGAGCCTTGCAACGAGAATCATATTCCGCAAGTTTGAAAAGTCCGTGTTGGGTGTTGCCTCTTTCTCCAGCAGCGAGATTTTTTTCGCCAGGGAATTTGTCTCCCGCTCGGCATTCTTCATCTCGTCCACCTTTCTCATCACCCCCAGTTTATCCCACATTAACTTCCTGATCCCGTGTTTCATCAGTTCTATCTTTTCAGAAGGCATCGTCTCCTCTCCTGCAGTATAATTTACCGGACGATACCGCTCTTTACTTATATTGGAAACGGAGTAATACGCTGCCCTTTCAGAAAATACCACGCTCTCGAGGAGTGAATTGGAGGCAAGACGGTTTGCACCATGTATCCCCACACATGAGGTCTCTCCAGTCGCATAAAGTCCATTAACTCCCGTAAATCCATTCTCATCAACCACGATTCCCCCGCATAGGTAATGAGCGGCGGGAACACAGGGAATTGGCTCTTTGGTGATGTCTATACCGTGGGAGAGACAGGTATTATGTATGTTTGGAAATCTCTCCTTTATTCGCCGGGCAGAAATTCTCGAGAGGTCCAAATATACATACTTATCACACGTTTCCTTTAACTCCCTGGCTATCGCACGGGCGACCACATCCCTCGGTGCGAGTGAACCCAATTGATGATATTTTTCCATAAAAGGTTTACCATTTTTCAATGTCAACACGCCTCCTTCACCCCTGACCGCTTCCGATATGAGGAATGCCCTTTCAAGGGGATGCTCTACCCAGAGGGAGGTTGGATGAAATTGTATAAATTCCATGTTTGCTACCTTTATACCGCATCTCTTTGCCATTGCAATTCCGTCTCCCGTTGATACGGTCGGATTTGTTGTGTGTAGGTATATCTGTCCCGCTCCGCCCGTTGCAAGCAATATAACCTTCGCAGATATGAATTCCACCGCGCTGCTTGAGGAATTAAATGTCCAGATACCGAAGCACCTGTTGTTCAAAGTACCCAGATCGAGGGCAACCCTGTCCTCAACGATCTCTATGTTTTTAGATTCAAGAACCCTTGCGATTAGAGTCCTTTCGATCACCTCACCAGTTAGATCCTTTGCGTGGACAATTCTTCTTCTGGAATGAGCTGCCTCTCTACCGAGGTCGTAGTTACCATTTTCATCGAGGCTAAACTCGACCCCGAGGTCATGGAGTTCGTTGACAAGCCTGGGTGCTTCCCTTACCATCAATTCTACCCTCTGACGATTTGAGAGTCCCTGTCCCACTCTCATTGTATCCTGTATGTGAAGCTTAAAGGAATCGTCCTTGCCGAAGACCGCCGCAATTCCTCCCTGGGCAAAGTTCGTGCTGGTATCGTTACTTCCCTTCTTTGTAATCACGGTCACCCTATATTTATCCGGAATCTTCAGTGAGAAGAAAAGGCCCGCTATCCCGCTTCCAACTACAAGTACATCGGTATCCATGCTAATTTTTTTACTGCGATTTAAGAACGCCGAGAAAAACCGAATTCACACTTGTCCATGTGCGTTGTCATATCCGTGACGGAGTACGAATCACGAACACGAGTCACGTTTTCATAAATTAACCTATATATCAAATATAATTTCCACGCCGTATCCTTTTTTGTTCTTTTTTATTTTTAGCTTATGATAGGTAACTGCTTTTATCTCCGTTTTTGCATTCTCCGGCTCAACCACCTCTCCATATGCAGTTGCCCTGAGGTGGGTTTCGTCAAACTTTCTGAACTTGAATTTCAAAAATGCTATATTATCTGTTTCATATATATAAAGTAATTCTGAAAGCCAGTCATGAAGCAGGTCCTCCAGCATGTCACTCTTAAGGGATATCTCTACCTTCTGGTCTACCCCGGTGTTGTGGTGACCTATAATATCAAACATACCCATAGCAGAATCTATAAAGAGCTCTTCAAGGGTTTTAGCATTTACCTTTATCCCGATGTCTGCGGTATGGTCGATCAGCTTGTAAGGCATCATTTCCCTCTTGTTAATTATACAATAGAAATTTTGTTTTGTCAATCAAAAACAATTTCCACCGAGAACCCGTTGTTTTTGTCCCCACTCAGGTGAGAATCTTTATCAATTTATAATAATTTTCAACTTCTATATCCTTGGGTTTGATCGCCTCTCCCAGGGGAATGCTTATTAATTTATTATTTCTCAACGCCACACACTTGTCACTCTCTCCCTCTTTTAAAAGTTCCACGGCGAAATTTCCGTAGCGAGCGGCGAGAATTCTATCAGAAGCGGTGGCTCTACCACCCCTTTGGATATGTCCCAGAACAACCTCTCTCGTCTCCAAGCCTGTTATCTCGGTAATTTTTTTTGCTATATTGGGCGCCTTTGCCCTTCCCTCGGCAACGATGATTATCCAACTGACCTTTCCCTTTGCGTTTCCTTCGCTGATTTCGTCGCATATCCGGTTAATATCGAATTCTCTTTCGGGAAGCAAAACCTCTTCACACCCTCCCGCTAAAGCCACCGTTAAAGCAATATACCCACAATCACGACCCATTACTTCCACCACAAATATTCTCTCCAGACTCATTGCCGTATCTCGTATCTTATCAACGGCATCCAGGGCAACATTTATTGCCGTATCCGCACCGATGGCTGCGTCTACGCCATTTATATCGTTATCAATCGTTGCCGGAACTGCGATTACAGGGATGATGTGCTTGACGGCAAATTCGTGTGCGCCCCTCAATGACCCGTTGCCACCGATCACGATTAAACCCTCAATGCCGTTATCTTTCATGGTCTCAACTGCTTCTCTTTGGCCTTCTTGCGTGAGAAATCTCGTTGAGCGGCTGGTCTTTAGAATCGTTCCTCCCAGGTTGATTATTCCAGAAACCGAACGCCGATCGAGGGGGATGAGCTCGCCTTCTATTAAGCCTTCATACCCCTTGAGTATTCCCAGAACCTCTATACCATAAAAATAAGCGGTTCTCACGACCGATCTTATAGCGGCATTTATTCCCGCACAATCCCTGGTTAAAATTCCTATTTTTCTCATATTATTCCAATCGAGGACCCGGTTCTTTTCTCGGAGTTCCATTCACGGGGTCTCCGCTTTAAATGGGTGTTTTTTCTGGCGGAGAGAAGTCCCCCTAATTTTTTTCTTGACATTTGACAAATTTTGTGTTATTATATATCTATCTTGACCGTCTTCGGTGAACTCAGTCGAACCGTGTCCTCCGGGATTATGAACTTCACATATCTACTTTCGACATAGTGGTTCCAGTTTGGCCCGGCGAAATAACGGGCGAGCGCTTTCTCGTAATCGTAGTTGGATTCCCGGAGAAGTAGTGAAAGGAAGGCAAAACCCAGGTTGAGGTTATCGTTTTCATCGAATAGGTTGTATTTCGGATAATCAATTATATCCGCTATGAGTCTCGCGGTCTTTGGCATTAATTGGCACATACCCACTGCGCCCTTTGAACTTACTGCATTGGGATTAAACCTGCTTTCGGTATATAGCCACCTTATGACTATATCGAAATCCAGATCATACTGTGTGGATAATCCATATATGCGAGCCAGGAATAATTCTGTTTCTTCTCCCCTGAACGGGGAGATAAATTCCCTGTACCGTTCTATTTTTTTCTCCTTTGCTGTCTCGTATGGTTTAAGGGGGGAATCCCCCAATTCCGGGGGACTGTCTGTGTGGCAATAGAGTAGCACGATTAAAATGCCCATCGCCATTATTTTATTTTTCATAGGGTTATTTAAAATTATAAATGTAATTTATGTCCTCACTCATACTTGACATAATATTAACCATTCTAATCATCGGCTTTGCCGTCTACGGTCTTCTTCACGGTGCACTGACCGAGATACTCTCGATACTCGGTTTGGTCATTGGCGTATTCCTCGGCGTGAGGATATACGATACAATTGCCCCTATCTTTGACTTCCTGCCGCACAAGGTCGCCTCTGTATTGGCGTTTATAATCATAGTCATCCTTATGGTGCTCGTGTTTTACCTGATAGGAAAGTCGCTTCGCCGATTCATGAAACTTCACCATATGCGTTTCATAGACAGATTACTTGGACTCTTACTTGGGTTCTTGAAGGGAAGCATAGTTGCCGCGATAATCGTTCTCGTTCTATCATCGTTCAGTAATTCAAAGAAATGCGTAAAAGATTCCAAACTGTCTCCACTCTTGCTGAAAGGACTCACAACCATTAAAGGTCTACTCCCCGAAGACACTATACCTCGCTGGGAAACCCCGAAAGAAAAGCAGTCTTATTTATCTCCAGCGTCTTCCCCGGAACCCGCCTCTCTATCACGGAAAGCCAACTCTCCCGTTTGAACGGCAGAAATCTCGCAAGCACACCCAAAAGCACCACATTGGTGGTTCTTATATTTCCCAAATCCATTGCGATCTTCACACCGTCCACAGAAACAAGTTTTTTTACCTTATCTTTCAGGGTTTCGATAGTATTTTCAGGGTATACTACATCGCCCGAAGCCACAGTCAAAGGCGGCCACTCGTAATCGTTCACAATCATCGTCCCGTCTTTCTTGAGATATGGAAGTCCCCTTAATGCCTCAAGTTTCTCAAATGCGAGGAGAATGTCACCCTCACCAAACCCAATCAGGGGAGAGTATACCTTCTTTCCAAATATGCAATTCGATATTACACTTCCACCCCTCTGAGCCATGCCGTGGACCTCACTCTTTTTAACATCATATCCTGCCTCCATGGCCGCGAGAGAAAGAATATCGGACGCGAGGATGATTCCCTGTCCACCCACACCGCAGATCACGATCTTCGTCATAATACCTCCAGAAGTAAGTTATGTCGAGATGAAGTTCACTTTTTTACTTTAAATACCTGTGCTTGCTTTTTTCCCACCATTCACTGACAGATAACATGTGTTATTCTGTACCATTCCCAACTAACTCTTCTGTGAAGTAATACACAATAGAGTAAGTTGCCGAAGCTCTTACATCGGGGTCATCATCGTAAATTGCCGGCCCGATAACGGATAAAACTCTTTCGTCTTTGCTGGCTGCAAGTACACGAATTAATGCGGCGCGATACTTTTTGTCCGTTTCAGCATTATACCAGCTGATAACTTTGGGTACCGTCCACGGCCTCTTGTATTTGGTTTTCAATAATTCTTCAGCTTTTTCAAGTTTGTAATCTCCGTATTTGGAAGCCCGCCATGTACCGTCTGGATTGTGAACCCGCTGTGTCTGTGGGTATTTTTCTGCCTTCGCCATAATATCGTATTCACTATGTGATTTGTTTCCCTGACAACTGGTGAGGGCAAGACCGACAAGCACAATTGGAAGTGTGGTGAATACAGGTTTCTTCATCTTATTACTCGTTAACTATTGCATCTTTGAGGCATACCTGTTTACACATACCGCATCCGTTGCAGAGGTATTTATCTATCACCGCCTTGTCATCCTTCATTGATATGGCGGGACAGCCAAGTCTCAGACATAGTTTACAACCGGTGCACTTTTCGGGTATTACCCGCAGAGGCGGTTCTGGTTTTACCCTCAATGCGCAGGGTCTTCTCGCAATTATCACCGAAGGTTCTCTTCTCTTCACCTCCCTCTTTATGACTTCCTCCGTCTCCTTGAGGTTGTATGGATCAACCACATATACATTCTCAACGCCACATGCCCTTGCAATATCCTCCAGTGCTATTTTTCTCGTTCCTTCTCCCATGAGTGTTTTCCCCGTTCCCGGATGTTCCTGGTGGCCCGTCATTGCGGTCGTGAAGTTGTCAAGTATTATGACTGTGGATGTTCCCCTGTTGTACACGATGTCTATAAGTCCCGTAATCCCAGAATGAAAGAATGTCGAATCTCCAATCACGGCGACAAGCCTGTCCCGGATCTCATCACCCAGTGCGAGTTCAAGCCCGAATGAATTGCCGATAGACGCCCCCATACAGACACAGGTGTCCAAAGCATTCAGTGGTGGTAGGGCACCGAGAGTATAGCAGCCAATATCGCCCGTGGCGGTGAGTTTGAGTTTCGATATGCAGTAGAACACACCTCTATGTGAACATCCCGCACAGAGGACGGGTGGGCGGGAGGGTATACTCCGGGTTGAATGGATTTCTTCTGAGAATCCAAATGCCCTTTTTAATATATACGGGTCGAGTTCACCCGTAAGGGGTACCTTTTCTTTTCCGACAACCTTTATTCCCATAGCCCTTATCTCGCTCTCAAGGAATGGATCATTCTCCTCAACTACAATTACCTCTTTGACATTATTGGCGAACTCCCTTATGAGCTTATCCGGAAGCGGCCATGTGAGGGAGAGTTTGAGCACGCTCGCCTCGGGGAAAACCTCCTTTACATATTGATAGGAGATACCGGATGTGATGATTCCCACATCTTTATCTCCCCACTCTATTTTATTTAAGAAGAAACCATTGCTGTATTCCCTGAGTTTTTCGAGTCTTTCCTCCACAAATATGTGTCTGACTCTTGCATGCGCGGGTAGTATTAGCCTCTTCTTTATATCTTTATTGTAGGTCTTTGGTGGGTGTTCTTCTCTTTTCTCCGTGTTCACTATCCCGTAGGAGTGGCTGATTCTGGTCGTGAGTCTCAGAAGTACAGGCGTATCGAATTGCTCCGATATATCAAACCCGAGTTTTGTAAGTAACCTTGCTTCCTCTGAATCTGAAGGCTCGAGCATTGCGATCTTGGCCGCCCTTGCGTAATTTCTGTTGTCCTGCTCGTTCTGTGATGAGTGCATGCCCGGGTCATCTGCAGATACGATGACGAATCCACCCGTTGCACCTATATAAGCCATTGAAAAGAGGGGGTCTGCGGCGACATTCAACCCAACGTGCTTCATTGCAACGAGCGACCTTGCGCCGGCAAATACAGCGCCCGATGTAACCTCCATTGCCACCTTCTCGTTCGTTGACCATTCGCAGTATATCTTGTCCTTGTATTTTGCGATGTTTTCAAGTATCTCTGAAGAGGGTGTTCCCGGATATGCACAGGCAACCCTGCAGCCCGCCTCGTAGGCACCCCTTGCAACAGCTTCATTTCCAGATATAAACTCCCTCATACAATCTCCCTTCTGATGAAAAAGATTTAGCCTCAAAAGCTTTGATAGTTACCTGAAATTTGTCAGATAACCTGAGAATAGAGAAGTTCATAGCGGTTGGTGTATCCGTTCTGCCCGAATGTAGGTGTGGCGGCCCCTGGATCTTGCGATTCGCCGAAAAATATAATGGGGAATAGCATAAACTAAAATATGACCGATGTTGGGACAAAACAGATTGAAGTCAAAACTTTTAAAATTACCTCGTTCAATGTAATTTATCGTCATCACACAGAAAGCCCAGTATTCTGGGCAGCAATATTCCGATATTGTCTTCGCCAGTGCCATTACTGTATGCATATTCAAGCGGTTGGGAGGAGAGAAGTACAAGCCCCGAGCCGTGCTGATAAAGCAGAAGCGTTGGCCTCTCCACCGTGTCTGGAGTTACGGTGAGCACCTGTGCGAAGGGCGGACAGTCTGTAAACCAGGTATAACTTGCAAAGTAGCCCCTGAGGGTGTCGAGGTTGGAGACTATGGCGTGAATACCGGTAACCAGATTCAGCGTATCGGCATGACATATCGTATCAAGTGTTACACCCGAGGGGAAGAGAAAAGTCGCTTCAGAGATGTCTCCGCCGTTCCATCCCCTGTCGCAGGCAGAAAAGAACATCACCCCGCCATCATATATAAAATTGTTAAATTTCGTAACATATATCCTGTACCTGTTATAAAATTCTTGTGGTTGGTCAGAGGGAATTATAATTGTATTCACGAGGGGGTCGAGAATTAAATCCGCAAAACTATCCGATGGAACTATTGTGTATTCTGCCCCCAGGCTATCGAGAATGGTATCCGTACAGGAGAGTCCCCAGGGGAGGCTGTCTCTTAATATAAGGATACTGTCTCCAGCGGTCTGCAATAATTGGCTGATTATGATTGATATCCTTGTGGTATCTCCTTTTGCCACAGTTGTATCCTTTCTTCCCCAGAGATATGCTACCCCGGCAGTATCAATTCCAAATGCGGTAAACACTCTATCATTCCCCGTGGGGACATCCACCGAAAATATCGTGGAATCCACACTTTGCGTATCCACAATTGGTGAAAAGTTATATCCACTCACCCTCAGCACGACATCGGACACAATGAACCAGAGTGTTGAATCGACGTCCCGATGACCGACCTCGATACTTAGAGACGCTGTTTCCAGAACACCTGAAGGTCCGCCTCTCCCACACCCAATTAGAAAGGCAAAGGTGACCATGACTATCACCATGCCGATTTTTTCTTTTTTTAACTTCATAGTGCATCCATTCAGAAAGAAGGCGAATAAGATGTTTCTCCCTCTCGCCTATAAATTATAACATATTATTTAGTAAAAGTCAAGCAAAAAGTAATGGTGAATGGTGAATAGTAAAAATTTAA
>DFBT01000021.1 GCA_002366725.1 Caldifarciminota bacterium UBA3073 | reverse complement strand
GGTATGAGCAGAGTGGTTGTTGAGAAATAAGGTTTTGTGTAATGGCACATTTATACGAAACTTTATAAGCATAGGTGTCGTACTTAAGTATTGGAGTACGCGACCATAACCATAATAATATTAATGAGGGGTCTGCCATGCCATATAAAGAAGTTAGAGGGAACATATTTAATTCAAATGCACAGGCGCTTGTGAATACGGTCAATTGTGTTGGTGTTATGGGAAAAGGAATCGCTTTAGAATTTAGAAGGCGTTACCCAAATATGTTTGGAGAATATCAACGTGTTTGTGAGAAGGGCAAGCTTCAACCGGGACAGATATTACCATATCGATATGGGGAAACGTGGATTTTAAATTTCGCTATTAAAAAAGATTGGAAACAACCATCCAAAGTTGAATGGATAGAAAATTCTTTAAAAGAATTTGTCAGTGGATATCGAGATATTGGCATTAAATCTGTTGCTTTTCCATGGATGGGAGCGGTGAATGGGGGTATACCTGTAGAAATAATAAAAAAAATTATGAGAAGTTACTTATCAAACCTTACGGATATATCTATAGAAGTTTACGATTTCGATCCTGATGTAAGTGATCCTTTGTTTGAGAAACTGAATGATATTGCTAAAATACAACCCTTGAATATAAAAGAGTTGTCAAAAAAATCTGAGATCCAGCTCCGTTATATGGAGAAAATTATAAACACAATACGACAGGAGAATATTAAAAGTTTGCCACGGTTAATAGAATTAGGAATTATAGGAAAGATTAATACCGAAAAATTATACACTTTTTTGACAGATCCGAGAACGGATAGTAAGAACTTTCGTGTAGTAACATTATTCTCTGAAGGAGAATGATATGGACTATTTAGGGAAAGAACTTTTAGATTTTTTAGCTACCGCCCCTTTAAAAGCGGCAAGAAATGAACTTTGCAATTTATTGGAAGCCTGTGATGATGAGGTCAATGTTTATTATTTGACCCCTCTACCTAACTTGAGGAGTATTGTAGCTGACAGAGGAATTAAATGTAGAGCAATGGTGAGCAGTGATGCAGCAGATCTTTCTGGACAAGAGGTGCAAAGACTGCGAGATAAATCCTTGAACTTGGCAAAGAAAGTTACATCAGATGCCAGAATCAACAAAAGAATACATGAATGCATAAATTTCTTTTGGAATCCCTCAAATGACACTTCTTATGCATTCCAACGAAGATCCCTTCTTTTAGCTGCAGATAAACAGGATGAGATATATGGAATTATTTGTATTCTTGAGATGAGATTAAGTACCTTTTTTGAGTATGATAATGTATATTGGAGTGCCAGTAAACAAAATTTAGCATCAAATGATTTTTCAACCTTTAAAAGAAGATTATATACGCAATTTGATTGGGAGACCATCTTTAGCATTCAAGAAGATATTAATACTAATCAATTTCGTTCGGCAGAATTTATTGCATTTTGTGGAGATCCTACGTCTCCAATTAGCGACCTGATTCCAGCACAATTTATAAAAAGAATTTTGGTTCCTGCTCAATATGAATCCATGATTAAAGAGATGTTACCTTCAGTTCAAAATCAAATATATCCCTTAGAAACCCCAAATGTTTTTTATCCTAAATCTGAGCTTTTACATACAGAAAAAGAGCTGATTAAGACCATAGACTATTTGCAAAATTTGGCATTACCTAGGCCATTATCAGTAGAGAGATTTTGCGAATTGATTAATACTTTTTCAAACTTTAAAGAGCGCCTTGGCTGTAGCCTGACGGGCAAGTATTTTGTTAGTGAGAATATTGCTCACAGTTTTCATGGTATTAGTCACATTACAAGAGTGATGTTCTGGGTTCACCTCCTATGCTATTTGAATAATACCCGCTGGGAGACAGAAAAGATTGCTCAATATGCTGCTTTTATTCATGACCTCTGTCGCAAAGACCACCGTATGGAAGAGGAAGAACATGGCTTTGCTGCGGCAAATATGTATGAAGATTTTCTGAGGCAAAAACAAATCCCTGACAGTCTTCTGCATAGTTATATGAATGCAGTCATTTACCATTGTAAAGACGATGTGAGTGTCCAGATAAGGATTTGTTATGGAAATTACTAAAAGACGGAGATTCACTTGACAGAGGACGCTTTGGGCACCCCATTTATCCTGGAATCCAGAATCCATCCAGAGGTTGTGATATTAATTATCTGCGGTTGGGTATTTTTCGAGATTCGCCTCAATTGGCTAAGGATTTGGCGTGGTTGGCAAATAGGGTTGCTTCTATTACACATTATACTAAATGGTCTGAAAACACTTATAGGACTCTTAAGAATGAAATTGTGATAGGCTTAAAAGCCGCCTTAAGATACAATATTTTGGATCAAAACCACCGTCAAATAGCTAATAAGATGCTTGGACATTTATCTGTTGATTGATATTCCTGCAAAGTTTCTAAATCCCTGAGATAAAAGCTAATTTTAGAATTTCAAAATCAGGGGTTGTAAAGTTATTGGAAGTTATGGTACAGTCCGCTTGAAAATCGTTTCAATAGTACGAAAAATACCGTCTAAAATCGGTGATATTAATATCAGCACCCAACAAGCTGACAGTCTCCAAAATCCAAAAGTGTGGTAAAAATTATCAATACCTTGCCCTTCAGAGCGAAGTTATGTCACTTTCTCCCAGCGGCTCTCAAATCACCCTAAAATACCTCCCGAATTTGGGATTTTTGCAAACGAAAATACAAAATACGAATAAGCCCTTTCTGGGCTTGCGGGGTCGTGGGGCAGAGCCCCACAGTTTAGAGATTTGGATTTATGGTTTTCCACCGCTTATTGAGCTGAGCACATTATCCTCTTGCATCCTGCATCTTGTATCTTGCATCAGGACTATATATACAATTACACCTATCCCATTATCTGAAGAATTACCCGTCTTGACCTTTTCGTATTGTCCAACTCGACGAACACCACCTGCTGCCACGTTCCTAACATAAGCGATTTATCTTTGAACGGCACGGTCAACGAAGGCCCCAGAAAAGATGCTCGTACGTGCGAATGCCCGTTCCCATCGTGCCACCGGTATTCATGCTCGTACCCTATCCCCTTGGGGAACAACCGCTCTAACGCAGCGGGTAAATCCAGCAACAGTCCAGGCTCGTATTCTATTGTCGTAACCGCACCAGTCGCACCGGGCACAAAGATAGTGACAATGCCGTCTTCAATATCCGATTCTCGTAATGCGCTGTTCACGTTCTCAGTTATATCCCTTATGTCCACTTCTCCTTTGGTATTAAAATGCAGTTCCTTCGTTATAACGCTCATTTTTTTCCTCACTCCTCCTCTCCTCTATTCTGTTATTTATTATACTTACGACTTCGTCGAAGCGAAATATTTATTACGTTCAATTTTAATTTAATATACCTCGTGAGTACTTATAGGAATATGGAAAACACATATCAGGTTGTTCTCCTTGACATGGATGGGACGTTCCTTGATTCAAGAGGAAAAGGAGAAATACCAACCGTATGGGCATACGAAGCATTCAAAAAAAGCTTGAAACATTACGGGATAACGCTTACCATAGGGGAGATAAATAAATTTTTCCTCGCTCCGCTACATTCTGATGGAGCGGAAGGAGTGCGAAACTTTTGTAATAGATTTGGCGTAGATAGTGAAGAGTTCTGGGCACGGCGAGAGAAGGACGTTATAGACGCGAAGATAGAAGCTATGCGAAGCGGAGGGATAAAACTCTGCAAGGGTTCTGAGGAGATAATAAAATATCTGAGTGAAAAATTTTATCTCGCGGTAGTGAGCGATTCACAACAAGTGTGTGTGGACTATGCGCTGGAGCACTTCAATCTGAAACCGTACTTCACGATCTGGTACGGGCGAAAGAGTGACCTGGAAAGCCTGGCTACGAGGAAGCCAAATCCTTTTTACATAAATCGAGTGCTGCGTGAATTGCGCCTGCGTATGGAGGATGCGATATTGGTGGATGACAGCCCTATAGGAATATTAGCAGCTAAAAATGCAGGTATAGATTCCGTGCTTATCGGTCACAATACGAAGGAACTGGCAAAATACGCGGGCAACCCCACATTTTTAGTAAAGAATATTAGTGAGTTGGGGCGGGTGTTATAAAAACGTTGAGTTCTAACGTATAGCAACTTATGTTATGAGTTAGGAGTACGTAATTCTTTTTAAGATGTTTGGCACAGATTCCAATGCGGAGCAGGAATTAGAGCGCGAGGAGATACGGGAAATAGCACAGAAAATAGCACAAGAAGGCCCCATCTGCGACCATTGTCTTGGCAGACAGTTCGCAAAGGTTTCTTCCGGTCTTTCAAATGAGAGGAGAGGGCAGATACTAAAAGCAGCTTTGAAAGCGAATGGAGCGGAGCTACAGGAGGGCAAATGCTGGGTTTGCAATGGTCTGTTTGAAATGATAGACCTGTGGGTGTCAAAGGCATTGGAAGCGCTGAGTGATTATGAATTTGATTCCTTTCTGGTGGGCACAAAGGTCAGCGGACTGCTTCTGGAGAACGAGGATCTACTGTGGGAGATTGCCGGTGCTTCTTATGCCGAGCCGTTGAAAGCCGAGTTGAACAGAGAAGTGGGTAAGAGAATCGAGCGTGAGCCCGGAAAAATGGCTGAGTTTGAAACTCAAGATCTCGTCGTTATACTCAATTTGTGGACAGAAACGGTCGAGGTGCAGTCGAACGCGGTTTTTATCTATGGGCGATACCTGAAGTTCAAAAGAGGGATACCACAAACGAGATGGTTCTGTAGAGCGTGCAGAGGAATAGGCTGCGAGCGGTGCGATTTCACGGG
>DFBT01000123.1 GCA_002366725.1 Caldifarciminota bacterium UBA3073 | reverse complement strand
AGAAAGAACTGACACCAATTTCACCACTATACCATGGCAATAATAAAGAAAATACTTACACTATCTCTTTCTGTTATAATTTTAGCAGGATGCGGGTTATTCTATAAGAAATCACTAAAGGAGAAACTTCCATCGGACATCGACCTTACAAATACCATTATCTTTGAGGCTGACACAAACAGCAACGAACTCTATGACCCTCAGATCTTCGCTGTCAAAGTAGATTCCCCTCACACACTTTATCAACTAACCAATACGAGATATCCTCTAAGTGACCCCGTCTGGCTTCCCGATGGTTCAGGTATAATGTTCCTCTCCAGAAGATTTGATACATATAAGGATAACTACATAGGATGGGCAGATGACCCTGAGATATATATAATTGATACTGTTGGTACAAGGAGAATAGTTAAATGCTGGTACAATCTTCCCAAAAAAGAAAGGGAGAAATATGACTACATACTTAATGGATACATAAGAAATAAACCTATCTTTACTTCTGACAAGGTATTATACAATGTGATGGGAAATCGCTTAATAATTCAGGATACTGTGACTTCTGAAGTTTCTTTGAGATACATAGATAGGAACCCGTTAGGCTTAAGCAAATTTGGGGAATTTGTCCTCTCGCCTGATGAGCAGAAACTTGCTTTTGTCTCCAGAGATAAAGAAGAGGAGTTTCCTTGGCCTGATCCTCATTCCGTCGATATTACGGATTTTCAACTTTCACTTGAAGAGATTTCTATTATGAATATTGAAGGCACAGGCTACAAGAGGCTCACAAATAATAAAGTCCCGGATGACCATCCGTGCTGGTCTAAAGATGGAAAAAGTATCTATTTTGACAGAGTCCCCAATTGGGAGTTCGAAGACGAAGAAAATTCTCATAGAGATATCTTTGTAATGAATTCAGATGGAACAAATCAAAGAAATCTAACAGATTCACCCACTACAGATGACCATAGCCCAGAGTGCTCCCCAGATGGAAAATACATTGCCTATGTCTCAAGCCGAGAGGAGGAGTATACTGAAATATGGATAATGAATACAAATGGCTCAGATAGACACAGAATCCTCAAACTTCATTCTTTTGGAATAGGAGCCCTTTCTTGGTCTCCTAAATGAGTCTATTTCAACTCTGAATAAAAGGGGACAGGTTACTTTTCCCTCGGCACCGGGATGGAAACAACTGTCCTTGAAGAAACTCAAAAAGTAGACCGTCCCCTTTTATTCATTCTTGACAAATCGAAATTTTTGTGTTAAAATAATAGATGCGGAAATATTTTAAGAGAAGGTATGGCTCTTTGTAAATTTTGAGTTACTTAGCTCAAACCGTAAGAAACACTTTTAAAAGGTGGAACAAGTGGGGATTTTAATAAGTGCTCTCAAATAACCGGGAGTTATAATGAGAAATGTCACTGGTGTAATACGCAAAGGAGAGAAATTCTATATCGGAGAATGTTTGGAGATAGATGTAGTTACCCAGGGTAAAACTATTGATGAAACAATCCGAAATCTTAAAGAAGCGGTTTCCCTATATTTTGAAGGCGAGAAAACAGAAGATATTTATCTGCCCGAAGAGTCAGCTATAACATTTCCTATAGAAGTGGAGGAGTATGTCAGAACGTAGATATCCGGTATGTTCAGGAAAAGATGTAGTTCACGCACTGGAATCAATCGGTTATCAAAAGAAATCGCAAAAGGGCAGTCATGTAAAGATGATCAAGTTCTATGAGAGTGAAAAACATATAATAGTAATACCTTTACATAAAGAATTGGATAAAGGGACATTATCAAGTATAGTGCGAAAAGTTTCTAAATACTACCCGAAAGAAAAACTTATCGAGATTTTGAAAATAGGAAGAAAGAAGTAAATGCGTTCAGCCAGGTCTTTATATAACGCATAAGATAGACAAGGGGTAGATATTTTTTATCACATATCTTCAAGCAATAACCCCAAGCCAGATGCCGAAAATCAAACAGTGAAGGGTAAAGTGAAGACCCGACCCTAATTTCTCCCATTCGTCACCCTCCCCGCCTATGGCGGGGCAGGAAAGGGTGACCGACCAAGGTGAAACTAAAAAATCAGCCCGTCCCCTTTTCTCGCAAGTGAGATATAATCCGCAAAATCCGTGTAATCCCTGCCTGCCGATAGACAAGGCGTTGACTCTTTTTTCTCTTGACTTTTTATATTTCTTGTGGTATAATTCAGACCATATAACGAATTGAATTCGTGTCTAAAATTTTTGCTTTTTAAATTCTCGTTCAAATCTCTTCAAATCCCTGTCCATATCCATACGGATCCTGCCCATACGGGTCTTGAGATGGACGGATCTTGAGATTGGAAAAAGAAAAAATCGACAGGGACTTGTAAGAGACCTCTAAGAGACAATGGGATATTTTCTGTTCTCTCGATTCTCATACGAATCTCTTCAAATCCCTGTCCATACGGATCTTGAGATTGAAAAAAAAGAAGTAGTTAAGTCTTATTTGAAATAACCTGTTGACCTCAAGAAGATATTATGATAAATCCAAATATATTCAGGACATACGATATTAGGGGTATTGCCGAGGTCGACCTCACCGATGAGGTGGTATATCTCCTCGGAAGGGCGTATGCTACCTTTATTAAAAGGGA
>DFBT01000049.1 GCA_002366725.1 Caldifarciminota bacterium UBA3073 | reverse complement strand
CATTTGACCCAATTCTATTATAATATAAAAGCAGGGAAAAGTCAAGAAAAAAAACAGTCACAGTTCTGGAGATTCTTTGAATTCTCGTGTGAGTCTTGTAAGAGTCCCTGTTAAATAAATCTTTTAAATCTCGTACAAGTCTCGTAAGGGTCCCTGTTAAATAAGTCTCTCAAGTTCTCCTATCCAAAGGATTCGTCCACAGGATCTCATACGAGCCATAGTGCCGTATGGATATGGACAAGTCTCGTAAGAGTCCCTGTTAAAAAAGAAAAAACTTGCATTTTTGGAATTTTTGTGTTATAATAAATCCGCACCGATATAAACCCATAAAAATGGAAGAGATAGTACTTGTATGTATAGTCCCAAGATTGGGAGACTGGGATATACTGGTGAAGGAGCACTGGTATCATATACCCTTAATGAGTGCACCGGAGATTACTACTCTTGCTAAATACCTGGCATTTTATCAGCCAGGAGTATTTGGCGATGAGAAATGGGCTGTTAACTACTATGCTCGCGTGCTTGGATATACCATAAAAAAGAGAATAGAGCTTTATCCCGACCAGATTGCACATAAAAACAGAGATAAGGATTATTATCAGATATTCGTGGATGACCTTATAAAGTTGAAGAACCCGGTACCAAGTCTGCGGTGGCGAAGGATAGTTTTTATACCAACCACACTTGAAAGGCTATGCAATGCTAAAGAGATAAATGATCTATATAAATCCAGTCCGATAGAAGATGTGTTGTATGGGGAGATGAAAAGGAAAGGAATCCTGCCCGAGAGACAATTCTATGTGAAAGAGGTGGGAAACACCTACTGTCTCGATTTTGGCGTATTTTGCAAGAGACGAAAGATAGATGTTGAATGTGATGGGAAAGAATTCCACTCGGGAGAAGATGCACACGAAAAGGACAGAAAGAGGAACAACGAACTTACAAGTTACGGCTGGTCTATTCTACGATTTTCTGGCAGAGAGATTAATGAAACCCCAAAAGGGTGTGTCGAGAAGATAAAGAAGACGATGAGGAAACTCGGGGGAGAGAAATGAAGAGACTTTGTGGTATTCGCAGGGAGGACAAAAACAGATGGGAGGCAAGGGTGCCCATTGTTCCATCTGATATGGAAGAACTTATAAAGGAGGAAATAGAATTCTACATACAGCCATCAAAGATACGCGCATTTGGGGAAGATGAGTTTGAGGAAATTGGAGCACACATAGAGGAAGACCTCTCTCCCTGTCCCGTTATATTAGGCGTCAAGGAGATGCCCGCAAAATTCTTTAAAGATGGAGGAACATACATATTCTTTGCACATGTCATAAAAGGACAGAAATACAATATGCCGATGCTCAAGAGAATGATGGAACTTGGATGTAACCTGATAGATTACGAGAGAATTCTTGACGAGAAAGGCAGGCGGCTCGTCTTCTTTGGAAGGTTTGCAGGGCTTGCCGGAATAATTGATACACTCTGGGCATTTGGACAGAGACTCTCGCTTGATGGGGTTAAAAACCCGTTCAGCGAGATAAAGAAAACCCACGAATATGACAGTTTGGAGAAGGCGAAGGGGGCAATTGAAAATATCGGGGATAAAATAATGAAAGGCGGACTTCCCCCATCCATTACACCCTGTATCATCGGTATTGCGGGATATGGACATGTATCAAAGGGGGTACAGGAGATACTCGACATCCTACCGATAGAAGAGGTCACGCCGGAGGAGATCGGAAAGATAACTGGTGGAGGAAAAAAGTTGTACAAGGTTGTCTTCAGAGAAGATGATATGGTTGAACCCGTCTCTCAGGATGATGAGTTCGATTTGAACGACTATTACGAACATCCCGAAAAATACAGGTCGAGATTTAAGAGGTACCTGCCTTATCTGTCGATACTGATGAACTGCATATACTGGGACGCAAAATATCCGAGACTCGTCAAGAAGGACGACCTTAAGCGCCTTTTTGGTGAACCAGGACCGAGATTGAAGGTCATAGGTGATATATCCTGTGACATAGAGGGCGCAATCGAGGCAACATCGCATAGCACGGACCCGGGTATGCCCGTCTTTACATATGACCCACGGAGGGACGCCACATCTTTCGGGTTTGAGGAAAATGGGGTTGTCATTATGGCGGTTGACAACCTTCCCTGTGAACTCCCAAGGGAATCATCTGCAGATTTCAGCGGGGTAGTGAAGAAATTCGTTCCGGCAATTATGAAAGCAGATTATAGTGCGAGTTTTGAAAAAATCGAGCTCCCCGGTGAGATAAAGAGGGCGCTGATTCTTCATAAGGGGAAATTGACACCAGACTATAAGTATCTTGAGCAGTTTGTGGAAAGGTAGTCATATTGGGCTATTAAGCTATCGGGCTATCAAGCGATTGGGTAAATTTTCAATTTTCAATCGTCAATTGTTATTGGTCATTGAGTAATTTATCCTTTGACCTTTATCCTTTGACCTTTATCCTTTACTGTAATCTACAATCTTTGTTCCTTAGTGTCTTTGTGGTGAACAATATTACAATCTGTATTCTCTTTGTTGATGACTTTTCAACTATGGAGGAGATATGAAAGATGTCCTTGTATTCGGAGCCGGACTCGTCGCCGGACCCCTTGTAAGGTATCTGCTCGACAACGGGGTAAAGGTTACTGTTGCATCCAGAACATTGAGCAAGGCAGGGAAACTTGTGGAAGGTCGAAAGAACGGAATAGCAAGAGAATTCAATATAGAAAAGCACGACCCCGTTCCGCTGGTAAAGGAGGCGGACCTCGTTGTAAGTCTTCTGCCCTATGTCTATCATACAAAGATAGCCGAAATGTGCATAAATTTTAAGAAAAATATGGTCACCACATCTTATGTGAGTAAAAAGATGGAAATGCTGGATGGGAAGGCGAGAAAAGCTGGTATAATCATACTGAACGAAGTCGGGCTCGACCCCGGGATAGACCACATGTCTGCGATGGAGATAATAAATGGAGTGAGGGCAGAAGGTGGCAGAGTCAGGGGTTTCCATTCATACTGCGGTGGGCTTCCCGCGCCCGATGCAAATACAAATCCCTGGGGATACAAGTTCTCGTGGAGTCCGGAGGGTGTTGTGCTTGCGGCAAAAAACAATGCAAGATACCTGAAAGATGGGAAGGAAATAAGGGTGCCAAATACCGAGCTATTCAAACATTACTGGATGGTAGAGATAGAAGACATCGGGAAATTCGAGGCCTATCCCAACAGAGATTCTATACCCTATATAGAGAAATATGGTATAACGGGAATAAAAGATATGTACAGGGGAACCCTGCGAAATTTAGGATGGTGTGATGCCTGGTATTGTATAGGAAAACTCGGTTACCTGGGTGATGGGAAAGGGAGTTTCGAGGGGAAGACATACGGAGAAGTTATGGCATCGCTCATCGGGCATAAAGGGACTTCGTCTCTCAAAGAGGCACTCGCCAGATTTCTAAACATAGATGAGGACTCGGGTGTAATTGAGAGATTCGAATGGCTGGGACTTCTCAGTGACGAAAAAATTCCCGAGAGTGGGATGTCCATCCTGGATATACTGACGGGTAAGCTAAAGGAAAAGCTACAGTATGAGGAGGGTGAGAGGGATATGATTATATTACATCACGAATTCGATGTAGAGTATAAATCCCGCGCCGAGAAGATAGAATCTACACTTGTGGATTATGGGATTCCCCATGGTTTTTCTTCTATGTCAAGGACGGTCGGATTACCGGCAGCGGTCTCTTCAAAATTAATCCTCGATGGTAAGATTGACATGAAGGGCGTTCACATCCCCACCGTGGAAGGTATATATAAGCCAGTGCTTGAGGAACTCGGGAAAGAGGGAATAAGATTCAAGGAGAAACATTTTGATTTTTAGTATTTATTTTTTGATATTTGATATTACTATGGGGGTTATATGGAACCCATTAGACATCTTTCGGAAATAGCCGATTTATGCAAGGCAAGACAAAAACGCGTACTCTCCGTCGCGTATGGCGAGGACCCACATACCATAGGGGCGATAGCAGGCGCTGTTAATGAAAATATGGTAGATGCGATAATAACGGGGCATAAAGGGAGGATAGAGAAAGTTGCAAGTGATAAGGGCGTTGACCCGTCCATTTTTACGATCATAGACATACCCGATGAGAAATCCGCCGCTAAAGAGGCAGTTAGACTGGTAAAGAGTGGAAGGGCACACTTCCTTATGAAGGGCTTATGTGGAACCTCTACTTATATGAGGGCAATATTGGACAAGGAAGAGGGGCTGATGGAGAAAGGTGCCCTGCTTTCGCATGTAACCGTAATAGAGATTCCCACCTATCCAAAACTTCTCATACTCTCCGATGTTGCCGTACTGCTTGCCCCAACGCTAAAGGATAAGGTAAAGATGATAGGGTATTGTACGGAGATAGCCCACAAGCTCGGCATCGAAACACCGAAGGCGGCGATTATCTGCGCCGTGGAAAAGGTGAACCCGAAGATGCCGGCAACCCTTGACGCCGCCATTCTGTCAAAGATGGCAGACAGGGGACAGATAAAGGGTGTGATAGTTGATGGTCCACTTGCCCTCGATGTCGCCGTATCGAAGGAGTGTGCGGAGATTAAGCATCTTGAAAGTGATGTGGCAGGCGACGCAGATATATTTATCTTGCCCAACATAGAGACTGCAAATGTATTCTATAAATCACTCACGCAACTCGCAAACGGCAAACTTGCGGCAGTCGTGACGGGTGCAACCTGTCCCTGTGTGTTAACCTCGAGGGGAGATACTGACGAATCAAAGTTCTTTTCGATAGCCCTTGCCGCCCTTATGTCATAAAAAAAGACTAACCACAGATGAACACGGATAATCACAGAATAAAGATATCGTAATTAAGTTATTATGTAATTAGGTTATTAGGTCATTGGTCAATCTTCAATTTTCAATCGTCAATGGTCATTGGTCATTTAGTCATTGGTCAATCTTCAATTTTCAATCGTCAATGGTCATTGGTATAATCTAAAATCTCTGTGTTCTCTGTGGTTATAAAAGTATGCGTGCGGTTTCGCTTTTCTCGGGAGGACTGGACAGTATACTGTCTGTGAAGCTTGTGCAGTTGCAGAATATAGATGTGTATGGCATTTATATACTCACTCCGTTTAACTCTTCCGGTGAAGAAAGTGCAGAAAGCGCTGCCGATTACCTCAGAATCCCACTCAAGGTAATTCACACAGGGGATGATTATATGGATGTCATCCTCTCTCCGAAATATGGATACGGCAAGAACATGAACCCCTGCATAGACTGCAAGCTCTTTATGTATAGAAAGGCTAAAGAATACTGCGAGGAGGTGGGAGCGAAATTTTTTATAACGGGTGAGGTGGTTGGAGAGAGACCGATGTCTCAGAGTAAGACAGTTCTGTTGCGTATGGAGAAGAATGCGGGATGCGGGGAAATGGTTCTGAGACCACTGTCGGCAAAATTACTCCCACCGACAATTGCCGAGAAGGAGAATGTTGTAGATAGAATGAGATTGTGTAATATCAGCGGGAGGTCGAGAAAACCCCATATTGAACTTGCAAATCTTCTCGGTATTGAGCTCATTCCCACTCCCGCCGGTGGTTGTCTACTCACCGACCCCGTATTTTCACTGAGGCTCAGGGAATCCATAGAACACGAAGAGGTATCATCTCGATTTATGGAATTGCTTTCTGTGGGAAGACATTTTAGACTGCCGTCCGGCGAGAGGCTCGTGGTAAGTCGCACGAAAGAGGAAAAAGAAAAACTGTGCGAATTTGCAACCCCCGGGCATACCTTGTTTGAAGCAGGGAACATTGTGGGTCTCCTAATAAATGGAAAAGACCGAGAACAGGCAGCAGCAATAATGGCGAGGTATGCGCACACAAATAGAGTCCATTATAAAAGAGGTAGAAAAAAAGGTTATGTGACTCCCGGTGTATTGAATGACGCCCTACTCTCTAAATACAGAATAGAATAGTGCCGAGTTAAATTTCATTTAATGACCAAAATTCAAAAACTGACAGTGAAGCTGTCATTGCGAGGACAAAGCCCGTGGCAATCTCTTTATTGACACTCAATATGAGATTGCTTCGGGGGTTGCTTCGCCCATACGGGCTCGCAATGACATTCCTCGCAATGACATCCCTCGCGATGACATTCTTGGTGCTTAACTATGTTTGGTGTTTGATGCTTGCCTGCCTACCGTAGATAGGGAATTTCAAAAACATACTTAGCTTTGTTAATGTGGAAATAGGTATGATGCGCATCACACGGTATAGCTTTATCCTGCTTCTATTCCTTCTCGCCAGCTGCTGGGTGAAGGAAAGACATCCCGTTAGTTGTGATATATGGGTTGCCGTTCTCCCATTTGCAAATAACACCAACGACCTCGAGATTGGAGGGGTCTTACGCACCTTGTTCACCCGTCGCCTCGTAGAAAGGGGATACAAAATTATCCCACGGGATACGGTGGATGCAAGACTACTTCGTATTGGGATAAGCGATGGTGGGCAGCTTTCGGCAGTTTTGCCGGGTGAGTTATCGGATACACTTAATGCAGACCTCCTTGCATACGGTGAGGTTATGAAGGCGGACTATATAACCCTCGGGGTTTATCTGAAAAAGGAAGTGGAGTTGAAGGTTTCCCTTTTGGCGGCATCCGACACCGTTCCCTTTTGGAGTGATACCGGGAGAGCATTCAAAGAAGAAATTAATGTTATTAAAGACGAGAAAGAGGAGAAAAAAGAGAAGGGAGTGTGGGGCGAGGTCAAGGGATGCCTTTTCGGCGAGGGAAAATTGCTCGGCATGCAACTCGTGGAGAAGTTGATAGCGAACGCGATTAGCCATCCTTTATACTTTGAGGCACAGCTTGCCGTGGAAGATGCAACGAGAGGCCTCCCCTCCTGCAGACAGCTACTTCGCTGAACGTGCTTTCGTCACCCTGTCCGAAGGATCCGATGGAAAGGGTGACCTCAACAGCGCCGTTAAATTTTTTCTTGACTTTTCAGGAAATATGGGGTATAATGGTCTTCGCATTGAACTATGTGTGTCGTATTATCTTATTGTTAATTCAGAGGTGTTATGGACGAGGATAAAGTAAAAAGTGTCATATCGAAGATAAGACCTGCTCTACAGAGGGATGGAGGGGATATAAAATTTGTCTCCACTGATGGTGAAACGGTCAAAATCAGACTGACAGGTGCCTGTGCGGGCTGTCCTCTGGCGACCATTACCCTGAAGAGTACCGTTGAACGCATTATAAAGCAGGAGATTCCACAGGTCAAAAAAGTGGTGGCGGTATAAGGGGGTGTAGCTCAGATGGGAGAGCGCTAGAATCGCACTCTAGAGGCCAGGGGTTCGAATCCCCTCACCTCCAAACTACTCAATTCCTGCCTTCCGCAAAAAAATACCATTTTTTACCTTGTGACTCCACCCCGCCGAGCCAGGGGTCCCCTCCACTCACTATCAACTCGCCACATAATCTTTATATGTCCGGAGCTTTTATGCCTGTGTACCAAGGGATATCCCGCTCCATAGATTTCCTTTACTGAAGAGGTTCTCTTATAGTTGGATATTCCCTAACTCGGGCCTCCTTCCCGCTTACACCTTACGCTTCATATTCACTTAATCCACTTAATCCGCTGATTTTTTCGACAGCTTACCACGGAACCTCACGGAATTACACGGATGTTTTTTTATCAACGAATTCCTTACAAAGTAATTCTCTTATTTCTAATTCTTTCTCCGTGGTTATCCGTGTTACTCCGTGGTTAAATGTAGTTATCGTGGTGATTTTTTTCTTGACAAAGTGGCAGTTTTGTGCTATATTTATAGTAGTATTTAGATTTAATCCCATATCATTTATCTATCAACCTGGAGGCGTTATGGCGACATATATACTTATGACAAAGCTCTCTTCCGAGATCACGAAGAGGATGAAGGAGAGGGCAAAGATAGGTGAGGAGTGGAGAAGACTCGTAAAGGAGAAATGTCCGGAAGTGAAGTTCGTATCGCACTATGCACTTCTTGGTCCGTATGACTTTCTGGATGTATACGAGGCGCCAAACGAGGAGGTAGCGGCTAAGGTATCTATGATATCCCTCTCACTGGGTGCTGTTAAGGCAGAGAGCTGGACGGCAATACCATATCACCGATTTGTAGAACTGGTAGAGGAGATATAAGAAAGGAAAGTGGTATAATGTGAGAAAACCATGGGGTCAAATCTCGAAACTTGACAAATAATCAATTCTTGTTATAATAATATTATGGCAAGACAATTAAGAATAGAATATCCAGGTGCTTTTTACCACGTGACGTGCCGTGGTAATGGACGTGCAAAGATCTTTTTTGATGATGGAGATCGACAGAGGTTTCTTATTATGCTTGAAGAGTCATTAAAAATCTATCGGGTTATTCTCAATGCTTATATCTTAATGAATAATCATTTTCATCTGTTGGTGCAGACCGAGCGAGCTAATCTATCAGAGTTCATGCGTCGTTTCAATGTTTCTTATACTGGTTGGTTCAATTATCGGCATAATCGTTGTGGCCATCTCTATCAGGGAAGATACAAGGCTTTCTTGATAGATGCAGATAGTTACTTACTTGAGGTTTCCCGTTACCTTCACTTAAATAGTGTCCGGGCAAGAAGGTTACATTCCTTGGATTATCAAAGGCAGTGGCAGTATGCAAAGAAATATTAATGGAGTAGTTTACCTGGGTATATTAGTAAGAAGTGGGTTGCTGATTTTATTAAATACGACATGATACTTGAGATGGTTGGTGGTCGGCGTAGGTATCAATCATTTATATTGGATGGATTAAAGCATGACATTGATAATCCTTTTAAGGAGGCGCAGAATCCGGTGATATTGGGGGATGATGAATTTATAGCCCGTATTAAGAGTGAATATACAGATGGTTCGTTACGTGAACAGCCATCATATCGTGATTTAATGGCGGAGATCGTGGAACCAGAGGTGGTAATGAAATGTGTCGCTGACACATTGGGTGTTGAGCAAGGGGATTTGAAGAAGCGTTATGTCCATAGTGATGCTCGTGGTATTGTGAGTGATTTGTTGTATAGATATAGTGGTTTGACCCAGGTTGAGATAGGAAAGTTATTAGGAAGCATTGATTATACAGCAGTCAGTAAGTTGCGAGTTCGTTTGAGGCGGAGGATGTCACGTGATAAGCGGGTTAGTGCGAGTTATGAGAAAACCGAAGCAAAGCTTAAGGAATTGTCAAGTTTCGAGATTTGACCCCATGAATCGTATAAGAATTGCCATTCCAACGGATGATGGAATAAATATTTTTCGAAGGATGTTAGGCAGAGCAAGGAAGATGTTTATCTACGAAATTGAAAATGGAATGCAATTTAAGCTTATTGAAAAAAGAAATAATCCGTTTGCAGGCACTATGCAACATTTAAAGACCTTGGATGTGTATGAATTAATTAGTGATTGTGACATTATTATATCTGGGAATATCGGCAAAAAGGGAATAAAAAGATTGCGAGAAAGGGGAATGGAGCTTTTTTTCAAAAAAGGAAATATACAAGAAGCCTTAATAGATTTTATTAAGGAAGAATTGCAGAAAGATAAAGATAAGCTATAAATTATC
>DFBT01000002.1 GCA_002366725.1 Caldifarciminota bacterium UBA3073 | reverse complement strand
TCTCATTTGGTTTCCCCTCGGAGTATTCTCTTCTCTGGAGATTTAAGAAAACTATGGCAGTAGGTATACGGGGTAGTGTGTATTATTACGATAGTCCCTCCGGTCGATATGAGCGGTTCCGTTATGAAGGAGATTCGCTTCTGTACAAGGAGGAAGGAGAGCTTATTGATAAGTATTGGAGTGGCTATGTGGGTCTTGAAATTTACAAATATTTTCGTGCGAATAAATACCTTGCACCATATATCACCATATTCCCCAACTATGATGTACGCCACGACAGATACGAAGAAAAGGGTATTAGATACGAAGCGGATACGGTTTCATACTCTAGAGAGAATAACCGGGATGGATGGAACTGCGGTGTTGGTCTAAACTGTGGTGTCGAATACTTTTTTAAGCTTTGGAGTGTCCAGCTTGGAGTTAGAGCGAAAACTGCTTTGGCTGGGATTTCAAGATATTACTCTGAATACACTTATTCCAGGTTTGAAGAGAATATACGAGAGTATAGACATAAGCGTGAACACGAAGGGTATCGAATTAACCTCTATCTACCCACACAAGGAAAATCAAGTCTCTGGTTGTGCTGTTATTTTTGAGTTCAGGTATAAAAAACGCTATGGGCTTGAGAAAGGGATTAAGCTCTCTTTACAAAGTTTTTGACATGTTAGGTTAATGAGCTCCGTGTCAGCACGGTAATGTCTGTTTATTTATGGTAGATCGAGACGGTACCGATAGAAGGTCGTGGGGAATAAAAACTTGCGGTTTTTCATAATAGGCGATATTAGTCATCCCAAAATAGGTAAAAGTGGGGGTGAAAATGGTGGGACACTATAAAAGAGCACCTCTTTTAGGAATGATTATGCTCCTCTGGATGGGCATCATTCTTGCCAATGGACCTGACACCCTCTGGACGAGGACATATGGTGGTGATAGCGCTGAAGTGGGTTATTCTGTTCAGCAGACCTATGATGAGGGGTACATTATTACAGGGTATACAAAGTCCTTCGGGGCAGGACTAAGCGATGTTTATCTTATAAAAACGGATGAATATGGTGACACTACTTGGACAAAGACATATGGGGGAAGTAATGCCGATGTGGGCTATTCGGTTCAACAGACTTCTGACAGTGGGTACATCATCGCAGGATATACGAAATCGTTTGGTGAAGGTAGGGAGGATGTTTATCTTATAAAGACAGATGAAAATGGTGATGTCATCTGGTCGAAGACATATGGTGGACCTTATATTGATGTGGGCCGTTCAGTTCAACAAACCTCGGATAGTGGATATATTGTTGCTGGATGGACCAAGTTGGGGAATTCTGGTGATTATGATGTTTATCTTATACAGACAGATGCAAGGGGTGATACCCTCTGGACAAGGAAATATGGAACATCTATTTGTGGGTGGAGATCTGACGATCGGGGCTATTCAGTTCAACAAACCTCTGACAGCGGATACATAATTACTGGATATACAGATTTCCCCACTGTAGATGGTCCTTGTGTTTATCTTATTAAAACAGAAGCTGGGGGTGACACCATCTGGACGAAGGTATATGGATCGGGGGCAAGTATGTTTATAGGCTATTCACTTCAACAGACCATTGATGGTGGGTACATAATTGCAGGACTATACGATGATTATTATAAAGGTAGTCATATATATCTTATAAAGACTGATTCAATTGGGAATACCATCTGGACAGGAATATATGGAGGTTGTGCAGGCTATTCAGTTCAACAAACTCCTGATGGTGGTTATATTGTTGCAGGAGTTACAGCATTTTCCGGTTGGGCCGATATTAATTTAGTAAAAATAGATTCAATTGGGGATACCATCTGGACAAAGATATATGGTGGCACGGAAGCTGATGAAGGTTGGTCAGTTCGAAAAACCTTTGATGGCGAATATATTGTTGCTGGAGGAACACAATCGTTCGGGGCAGGGGATTGGGATGTTTATCTCATAAAGACAGAAGTCGACCCGGTCAGTATTGAAGAAGAAGAGTATCATCAAAAGGAGTTTTTCATTTCGCAGTGTGTACCCAATCCATTTAAGAACAGAACTTTAATCCAGTATGGGTTGCCTAAAAGTAGTAATGTGCGTATCGTGATTTCTAACCTTATTGGTCAAGAGGTAAGGACGCTGATAAACAAGAAAGAGAATGCGGGACAACATATGGTAATGTGGGATGGTAGAGATAATTCTGGCAAGAAAGTTTCGAGTGGTGTATACTTTCTGAAGTTTCAGACAGGGGAATACGATGTAGCACGCAAACTATTTTTGATAAAGTAGGAAAATATGATCTAATTTTGCCGTTGGTAATTGAAGGTTGTATAAAAGACGCACGAAAGCAAGTAAATGTGCGATTTTGCCCTCCAGCTTACCCATCATTGAGAGGGAGTGAGGATATAATTTTCATTGTGTTTTGCTCGAGTTCGGACAGGTCTCCTTTGTTTTCTATAATGAAGTGTGCCCTTTTAAGTTTCTTCCCATCAGCTAATTGCACGGATAATATTCTTCTCACCTCATCCTCTGTTCTACCCGCCTTTGTCATCCTCTCTATGATTCTTTCATCGCTACATTCGACGAGGACTATGTAATCAAATAATTTCTCAATTCCCCATTCAAAGATGAGGGCACAATCCACCACGAGATGGGTAGTGTTTCTCCGCTTCTCAATAGTATTTGTCAATTCACGAATGAGGGGCGGATGAACGAATGAGTTAAAAACATGCAGGTTTTCCCCATCCTTGAATAAAATATCACCCAATTTCTTCCTGTCAATTTTTCCCCTTTTAAATGGAGAATCACCGAATGTCTCCCTTATCTTTTTCTTGATGTCCTCCCTTTCAAGCAGGTTATGACCCATCCCATCCGCATCAACGAGTGTAAAGCCGTTTTTCTCAAAAATCCCGGCAACCGCAGTTTTACCGCTTCCCATCCTGCCCGTAATACCTATAACCATATAATAAAATTAAAAATCAAAAATCAAAATGCAAATATGGAAAACCACCCCGTAAAGTCGCTTCGCTCCTACGGGGCAAGCAGACAAGAGACTCTGGCTATTTTGGCTTTAGACACCTTATCCCGCCCGAGGCAAGGAGAAATTAGAAATTCGGCATTAGAAATTGGACATTGATCTTTTGCCTTTCGTGTTTTTCGTGTACTTCGTGGGCTGTGATCGTTTTCTTATTAATCTAATCTCTCCATTTTTTCCCAGTTCTTTCCCACCTTCATATCGCACACCACGGGCACATCGAGAGTCACCGCCTCCTCCATCTCCCTTTTTACGATATTTGACACCTCCATAAGTTCGTCTTCTTTAACCTCAAGCACGAGTTCGTCGTGCACCTGGAGTATCATTCCGCTCTTCTTATTTGAAAGTGCCTTATCTATATTTATCATGGCAACCTTTATCATATCTGCCGCACTTCCCTGAACTGGTGCGTTTATTGCAGCCCGTATGTCAGCACCCTTCATACTTTCGAAGTATCTCTTTCTACCCAGTATAGTGGTCGTATAGCCTTTCTCCGTTGCCTCTCTTATGGTCTTTTCCACCCATTCCTTAACACCCGGGTATGTTCTGAAATACGCATTTATGAATAAATCCGCATCTTTTACCGGAATGCCAAGCCTCCTCGAAAGTCCGTATGCCCCCATGCCATAAATTATCCCGAAGTTTATCATCTTTGCCATTCTCCGTTCTTTTTTACCCACAAATTTCTCGTGAATACCAAGGACGAGCGATGCGGTGCGAGTATGGATATCCTCGTTCTTCTCAAATGCTGCCTTCAGATTTCCATCGCCCGAAAGGGATGCCACTATCCTCAGTTCTATTTGTGAGTAGTCGGATGAGAGAAGTACCCAGCCGGGGGGTGCTATGAACCCCTCTCTTACCGTTGGTGGGATGTTCTGCAGATTTGGCCTGACGGATGAGAGCCTCCCCGTGGAGGTGGTGGTCTGGCACCATTTTGTTCTCACCCTGCCATTCTCCACAAGTTCGGGTATTGCATCTATATAT
Organism: Caldifarciminota bacterium UBA3073; assembly: GCA_002366725.1. Taxonomy (GTDB): domain Bacteria; phylum Hydrothermota; class UBA3073; order UBA3073; family UBA3073; genus UBA3073. The sequence continues at coordinate 4,821 of DFBT01000002.1, read as the reverse complement.
GTAGACCTGATCTTTTCTATCTCTCTGTACTGGAGCAGAAATTCTACTATTTTATGGTGGGGAAGAAGTTTTTCAAGAACCTCCTGGTTGGTTGATAGCCCTGTCTTCGTGCGTTTGACTTTTGGTAATCCCAGCCGCTCGAAAAGGATGTATGAGAGCTGTTTTGGCGAATTTATATTGAATTTCACGCCTGCCAGTTTATATATCCGTTCTTCATAACTATGTAATTCCTTCTTCAACCTTTTACCCTCTTCTCTGAAAAATTCTATGTCCACCAGAACACCTCTGTCTTCCATCCTCGCAAGCACACCCGAGAGGGGAAGTTCTACATTGTAGTAGATTGTCTCAAGTTCTCTCTTCTTGAGTTCTCCCTTCAGCACGGGATAGAGGGCGAGAAGGGTGGACGCGCGCAGAGAGGCACACCCTGATAGCTCGGTCTCGGTGGGATTTTTAGTGAGCTGTGGGAAGGGTCTCGACAGATATTTCAGGGACGCCTTTGAGACCGAATGACTGCCGAGCGATGGCTCAAGGAGATATGAGGCGATCGCCACATCAAATACGGTGTTTTCCACGCCAGACAGGGATAATTTGAAGAGGTCTTTGGATACATCCGTTGCGGTTATGCTCGAATGCTCGATGACTTCCCTCAGCTTTTCGCGGTTATCGAGTGGAGAGACGGCGGTGTTTGAACCTGTGGCAACAGCCATTATGCCATCGAGGAGTGTAACGCCAATCTCGTTTAGCTCACCCCCCAGAAGTTCATCCAGGCTCACATCCTTAACCCGCTTTTTGGGTGATAATCCAAGTTTCTCCACCATGGAGAAGAACTCGAGTCTCGTAAGGAGCTTTAACAGTTCTTCCTCACGGGGTTTCCCTATTTTGAGTGATTCTATCTCTATGGGTGACTTCTCTTGTATCTCAAGTGTGGCAAGTTGCCTCGAAAGGTAGGCATTCTCTTTCCCGTCGACGAGCAGTCTCCTCAATCTTTCCTTTTTTATACTATCTATGTTGGTGTATATACCGTCGAGGGAGTCAAATCTCTCCAGGAGTTCCGCCGCCGTTTTGGGCCCTATGCCCTTGATGCCGGGGATATTGTCAATTGCGTCCCCCGTGAGGGCGAGAAAGTCCACAACCCGCTCGGGTATAACTCCAATCCACTCCTTTGCACTGCTTTTGTCGTAAATCTTGAAGTCCTTTGGATTCAGTATGCTCACATTTTCATCCAGTAATTGCAGGAAGTCCTTATCGCTCGAGAATATGATGACCTTCAATCCTCCAGCGCTCGCCTTTTTTGCGAGACTTCCAATTATGTCATCTGCCTCGAGACCGGGCTCCTCGTAGTGAGAAATCCCCATCAGGGAGAGGAGTTGCTTAATAACCGGGATTTGTTTCCGTAATTCCTCCGGTGTCTTTGGCCTTTGCGCCTTGTATTCCCCAAATTTTTCGTGTCTGTGTGTTGGTGCGGGTGAGTCAAATGCCACGAAGATATAGTCCGGCTTCTTTTCCGACAGCAGCTTTATGATGGAATTTGCGAATGCAAATACCGCACTCGTATTTTCCCCTCTTGAGTTCCTCAGGGGATTTCTTATAAAGGCAAAGTATCCCCTGTATGCAATCGATGAACCATCTATCAAGTAAATTCTCATATTATTCTACTGCACGGAGGTTGATTCCGTTCAAATGCAGGAGATAACTCAGAACACCCATTCCCTTTATCCTCTCAAACCCTCTATTTGTATAGTTTATACCGCAGGATGGACTTCCCTCCTTCAACACCGCCTCTTCTGCAGAGACGAGTCTTGCGGTATCGAGAACGGCATACGCACCCCTCAGGAAGTTCTCGGTGACATCTACACCCTCGGAGGATATAATCCTCGCTCTCGCATTCACCACATCCTCACCATCTCCATATTCGATCGTGGAAGGGGATCTGGGTGTTGAAAGTCCTCCAAGTTGTTCGGGACAGAGGGGTATAGCAAGCCCTTTCTTTACGAGTTCTACAAGATGTGGATGACTTACCACCTCAAGATCGTATCTGGTCGGAAGCCCGACGAGACAGGCACTTATTATAATCATTTTACCATACTCCCCTCTCACCATCGCTTTACGCCGTCTTAAAAATTATAACACATCTTTTATCCCCTGTCAAGAAAAAAGTGACAGGGACTTATAAGAGACCTTCAATTTAACAGGGACTTGCCTGCCTACCGCAGGCAGGCAAGAGACCTCTAAGAGACAAAGGAATATTTTCTGTTCTCTAAAATCTCGTATCCGAATGGACAGGTCTCATTGAAATCCCTGTTTAAAAAGAAAAGAAGTAACAGGGGGTGGGAAAAAGAATTTCGTGACTTTCGTGTTTTTCGTGGGAAGAATCTTGGATGCAAAAAATTAGCCTTTTTTCGTTGACAAATTTGGATTTTGGGTGTATAATAAATACAGTGGCAAGGTCTGAAACAGTGAAACTTATTAGAAGAGAAATTGTAGGCACAAATTCAATTTGTGCTGCTTTTATGCACTTTGCTTTGCCGATGTACATAAAAATACTGAAAATAACGGGGATTACCTACAGAGGGGAAGATATACTTTTTTCATTATAATCCGGGGTGGTTTATGGTGAGCATCACAAAAAAGATCGTGGAGGTGAGAAGGGCGAGACAGATAGTTGGCGTTTTCGCAAAATATGGGTTCGGGTATGTGTTTGAGAGAATGAGGAGGAGAAAGAGAAAAGAGCTTGAACGCTCTGGTGCCGAAAGGTTCAGAAAGGCCCTCGAGGAGTTGGGCCCCATATTCATCAAGATGGGACAGATACTGTCAACGAGGGTGGACATTTTGCCCGGAGAATATATATTCGAATTATCAAAATTACAGGATGAGACAACACCCCTGCCTTTTGAGAAAGTGAGGACAGTGGTGGAGAGTGAATTAAAATTACCCCTCAACGATGTATTTGACGAGTTTTCTCCCCATCCAATAGCATCTGCCTCGCTTTCTCAGGTTCATACCGCAAGAAAAAATGGAAAGGAATTGGTTGTAAAGATACAAAGACCGGGAATATTGGATGTTATTAAAACCGATCTCGACATCATGGAGGACTTCGCCAGGACATTTAAAAAAAGGATTCATATCCACACCGATTCCGACCCGGTGGAAATTGTGGAAGAAATGAGGAAGACGCTGTTGAATGAACTTGATTTTGTGCGAGAGGGAATGAACATAGAGAGGTTCAGAAGGAATTTCTCGGGTGACGGGAGGGTCTTCTTCCCGGAGGTTCTGTGGGATATCACGACCTCGAAGGTGCTCGTTATGGAGAAGATAAAAGGGATAAAGATATCGAGGGTGGATGAGATAGAAAGGGCTGGATTGGACAGGAAGAGGATAGCGAGCATTGGTGCCGATATATGCTTAAAGCAGATATTCGAGCACGGATTCTTCCACGCAGACCCACATCCCGGTAATATCTTCGTTACACAGGACGGTAAGTTCGCACTCTGCGACTTTGGAATGGTGGGTAAGATAAATCCCCATCTGAAAGAGAGATTGAGGGTGTTTCTCGTATCCGTTGTCGAAAAAGATGTAGATGGAATAATTGCATCGCTTTTCTCACTCGGTATAGTTCCCGATGGAGAAAGGATAGAAGAAATGAGAGAGGATATATACGATCTCCTCGATAGGTATTATAACATCCCCATAGGCAGGTTCAATATGAAAATGGCATATGAAGAGGGATTTTTTCTCTTGAAGAGATACAAAGTTGCACTGCCGAGAAACCTGACTCTCCTGGCAAAGGCGCTCATTGAGGTGGAGGGTTTGGGAAACCTACTCGATCCACAGTTTGATGTAATGGGCCACATAAAGCCCCATATAAGAGAAATTATAAAGGAGAGATACAGTGTGTCCGGTATACTGGATGTTCTCTCCAAAACAGGTGGAGAGTATGTGAAGTTCCTGAGGAATTTCCCGCGGGATGCGGGAGATGTATTAGAAAAGGCGAGAGAGGGAAAATTGAAGTTTGTGTATGAACACAAGGGTCTCGAAAATCTCACCTCCTCGATCGATAAGGCAAGTGTGAGATTGGGAATAAGTTTTATATTTATTGCACTTGTGGTAAGTAGTTCCATACTCATAGAAAAGCTACCCTTTCTATCCATTGCGGGTTTTGTTGCTGCTCTTATTTGGCTTTTCTGGTTTATCATATCTTTGCGAAGATGAATTCAAAAACGCATTAACCACAGATGGGCACAGATGAACACAGATTATGTGAGGAGTTAGTCTGTTAGTTGGATAGTTTGTTAGGTTTTAACTAACCAACTTTTTGCTCTTGTGATAATCTCGTGTCCATCTGTGGTTTCAAGATATTTTTTAACCATTTGGGCACATTAGAAAATATCTTTGTACACCGATATATCAGAAAGTTTCAGCTCATATTTGATTTTTGATATGGGAGTGTTTATCCTCTTGTCCATTCCATACGGATGCTGTGCAGCGGATCCGTAGGGACCGGTAGGCAGGGATAATCACAGATGTCAGGTAGTCAAGCTATCAGGCGATCAAGCTATTGGGTAATTAAGTTATTGAGTTATTAGGTCGTTGTGGGAGCGACTTTCTAGTCGCGATAAGACTACAATCTAATATCTAATCTTAGTGCCTTCGTGCCTTTGTGGTGAATAAGCTTCAATGAACTATGCGTATATTGCTTGTAAATCCATCGAGTTTTAATCTCTATACATATATGGGTGCCCCGATGCCGCCACTCGGTATAGCTTATCTTGCGGCGGTCTTAAAAGAGGGAGGACACTCCCCGGAGATATTCGATATGGATGT
>DFBT01000081.1 GCA_002366725.1 Caldifarciminota bacterium UBA3073 | reverse complement strand
CAGAGTCTTTTGGTCAACGCTTTGTAATGCTCTGTAGTATGCCTGTCTATCAGAATCGTAATAATCATCAAGGCAAAAAAACTGTTTGGTATCAAAGCCTCTCTTGTAAAGAATCAAGGTTGCCAGAACTCTTGCAGTTCTGCCGTTTCCGTCAACAAAAGGATGTATTCTTACGAATTCATAATGGACTATACCTGCTTCAATAATGGGGTCAAGTTCTTTTGTTTCGTCCGAACTTATCCATTCAACCAAATTCTTTATTAATCCTGGCACCTCCTCATTCTGGGGCGGCCTAAAAAATACCTCTCCTGTAAGCCTATTAGCTACCACGACGTAGCGGTTTCGATAAACACCACAATCATTAGGATTATCCAGAGTATCCTTTGTCAACATACTGTGTATATTTAAAATATCTTTTTCATTTATAGAATCCTCTTTTACCAACTCTCCAACCTTTTTCAGAACATCAAGATAATTCAAAACCTCCTTTTTATCTTTTCGTGTAGCCATTACTTCCCTCCCTTGTGCGAGCTCGCTAACCTGTTCTAAGGACAGTCTATTTCCTTCAATGCTCGTGGATGAATGGGCACTACGGATTATCGCCTCTCTTCTCAATGCTACCTCCCATTTGGGAATTAAGGGTGAGTTTAGAATCACCTCTCTTGCCGCAGAAATTCTTGCGAGTAACCGCACTATTTTATGTGTGTATCGGAAATTTGGTTTAAACATTTTTATTTACCCTTTCCAATTCCTCCAAATAACTCGCTATTTTGGCGCTGACTTCGCCGATTTCTTTATCGAGATTCTCAAGTTCTTCCCACTCTTTTGCAATATCTATTTGCTCTATCTCTTCTTCTGGAAATACATACAGCGTGACATTGAGGTTGAAATCGTTTTTCTCTATTTCATCGATGTCAACAATTCTTGAAAATCCTTTTATCTCTTTGAACTTTTTATAAACTGTCGCTATCTTACTCTGGTTTTCAGCGCTTAAGCGATTCAGTTTTCGAACCTCTGGATGTTGCCTATACTCTTTGCTTGCATTGATAAATAAAACTTTCCCCTTTTTACTTTCTATCTTATTTTTGTTAAAAATCAATATCGCACCTGGTGCACCGGTGTTGTAAAAAAGTTTCTCTGGTAAAAGGATAACTGTTTCAAGCAGGTCATCTTTTAGGACCCCCATCCTTGTTGCCTTCTCCCTTCCGCCTCTGAACAGACAACCATTGTCTATCACAATTCCAACCCTTCCTTTTTCATCATTAGCTGAGGATAACATATGTTGAATCCATGCCCAATCTGCCGATTGCTTTGTAGTAAATCCGTACTTGAATCTCTCGCGCCAGAATTCGCCCTTTTTCAAAACCTCCTCATAATAGCCATCTTGATTCCAGGGAGGATTTGCAATTACAATATCAAACTTCTTTAATCTTTCACCTTCTTTAAATTTTGGATAAAGCAGGGTATCACCAAGAAGTAGCTGTGCATTTCTGATGTCGTGGATATAAAGATTCATCTTGGCAAGGGCAAGGGTTTTATAATTTGCCTCCTGTCCGAAAAGAAATAGCTTATCTGCATCTTTTTTGTCGAGATGCTGATATGATAAAATAAGCATGCCTGCGGAGCCCGAAGCGGGGTCATAAACACTTTCACCCGGTTTTGGCTCGAGTATGCCGACAAGAAGATTTATTACTTCTCTTGGGGTATAAACCTCTCCCTCTTTCGCCTTTTGAGGGGCAAAGTATCTTAAAATCCACTCGTAAGCGTCACCGAGTATATCTGGCGACACCTGATGTAACGACCGGGCACTGAATAATTCAACGAGCTGCCTCAGAATTTCCGCATTCTCCCTGTTATTGGTGAATTGTACAAAATCCACATTTTCAAAAACATCTCTCAACTCTGGATTTCGCTCCGCGAGTGTCTTCATTGCCATAGAAAAATTCTCCGGGAGTCGAGCCGGGTTTTTTCTAAGATTTTCCCAGAGATATTCTTCAGGTATTTGAAAATCGTGAAACATAGATCGCTTCGCCTCTTTTTTTGCCTCTTCATTTCTGAAGCCATCCCTGAGTGCATCTCTATAGGCATTTTCAAATTCTACCTCCCATTTGTCGCATATCCTCTTGTAAAAAAGAAGAACAAGGATGAAAGTATAGTCAACTCTTGTCCGAATGAGGTCTGCGGCCTTTTTTAACAGTGCTTCGAGGTCGCCTCTGGTTAAAAGTCCCTTTTCTATGGTAAGCGTTTCTGAAATCATCTCTATTTTGCTCTTCAAGGTATAGATTCTCTTTCGAGCATCTACAGGGTCAAATTGAACATTCAATAATCCACCTTTCCTGAGTTCAGATAAGATAACATTAACCTGTTCCGGAGGATCATGATGTATACTATCTTTTAAAACCTTAACAACATTATCAAAACTAAAAGAGTTTTCCCCGAAACTTTTCCAGAGAATTTTATATCTTTCATCTAACCATTTCTGCCTTATCATAAATTATCCTTGTAAAAGCTATTAAATTTTGAAAATATTAGATAAGTAAAAATAAATTAATACTTATATTATAACACAAATCTTTAAATTTGTCAAGTATTTTTTTACGTTTGTTTATAGAGAACTGTGAACACCGTTCTGGTAGGAATTTATGGGGTGGGTCTAATTCAGAGATTTAACCAATTTTTTGGGGAAGGTGGGGGGTATATTGGAATCAGGAATCTTTAACCCCGTTTTCCCCTCTACAACTTGTGCCGTTTATTATTATGTGGTATAAAGTTCTCCTCATTTTCTCCTTTCCTGAGGGCGTTTTTTTTTGCTTTTTACAATTTTACCACCAATTTTATAAAATGTCAAGAACTTTTTCTCCTTGACTTTTCCCGTCTTTTATAGTATAATTGACAGACCGAAGACAACAGACATCAGATAAAAGACAAAAGACATCAGACCGCAGACAATAGACCAAAGACCTTTGTTACCTCGGCAATGGATATCTTTAAAACTCTCGTGCAAGTCTCGTAAAAGTCAATGTCAAGAATATTCCTGCAGTGGCAAACAACTTCACTCCATAGGAAGGTAAGAAATAAATGATTTCCGTGTTCTTTGTGTCCTTCGTGGGAGGATTTATTATATGATTTCCGTGTTCTTCCTGCCTGACGGTAGGCAGGCGAGGAAGGACTAATTGTAAAACTCTGTGTCCTCTGTCATGAGACCCGTCCTCAGGAACCGTATAGATATGGGCGGTTAATATTTGACAATACACAATATTATACCAGGAGTGAGGTATGAATATAAAAGATATTATCCCCGTTGCTCTCGGTGAAGAGCCGGCAGATGTCCTGATAAAAAACGCCCGGATTGTAAATGTTTTCTCCGGCACCATCGAAAAAAATAATATAGCATTGTTTAGAAAGAGGATCGCCGGTGTGGGAGATTATAAGCGGGGAAAAAGGGTTATGGACCTCAAGGGAATGTATGTCGTTCCCGGTCTGATCGACGCTCATCTTCACATAGAAAGTTCCATGCTCTCGCCGAGGGAATTTGCAAAGGTCGTCCTCTTAAGAGGTACGACAACGGTCATTGCCGACCCCCACGAAATTGCCAATGTCATAGGACTCGATGGAGTTGAATATATGATTCGCGCCACGGAAGGCATTCCATTGAATGTGTATGTAACCCTTCCCTCCGCAGTGCCCGCAACCAACCTCGAAACATCCGGCGCAAGGCTGGGCGTGGAGGATATGATAGGATTTCTCGAAAAACACCCGCGAATACTCGCATTGGGAGAGGTTATGAACTACCCGGGTGTTTTAAACAGAGATACCGAACTCATAGCAAAGATCGAACTTCTAAGACACAGATATAAAAAAATAGACGGTCACGCACCTTCACTGACGGGGAAAAAATTGAATGCATATATAACCGCATTCATCCGCTCAGACCACGAAAGCACAGAAAAAAACGAAGCGCTTGAAAAGGTAAAGCGAGGCATGCAGGTCTTCATAAGGGAGGGAAGTGCTGCAAAGAACTTCAATACACTTATTGATGCCGTCAACAGCAGAAATTTCCCATATTTTTCTTTCTGCACAGATGACAGAAATCCCGTAGATATAATGAACGAAGGCCATATCGATTTTATGGTGAGGTCCGCGGTTAAGAAGGGTATTACCCCCGTTAACGCAATCAGAATGGCGACCATTAACACGGCAAGATACTTCAATCTGAGAAGTATGGGAGCAATAGCACCGGGCTATAAGGCTGATATGCTCGTTATTAACAACCTCAAGGATTTCCACATTCACTCCGTAATAAAAGATTCGAAAGTCGTCGTTGAGGAAGGCAAATTAAGGGTGAGAATAGAGGGCATATTCCCCGAGGCAAAAGGAAGACTGGGTCCAATGAATCCAAAAAGAATAGAGGAAAAGGATATTGTGATAAAAGATACCGGTAAAAAGATAAGGGTAATGGAGGTCTTTTACGACACCCTTATAACAAAGGAGTTAATCACCGAACCCACGGTAAAGGGTGGTTTGGTCGTTGCCGATCCCGATAGAGATATTATGAAACTCGTCGTGATCGATAGGTACCGGGGAGAAAATTTTACCGTGGGATTCATAAAAGGCCTCGGCATTAAACGAGGAGCCATTGGTACGAGCGTTGGACATGACTCACACAATATTGCCATCGCCGGGGGAAACGATTCGGACATTGTCTTTGCCCTTGGAGAAGTGAGAAAGATGGGCGGGGGTCTCGTTGTCGTAAATAATGGGAAACTCCTTTCAAGATTGCCCCTCCCAATAGCGGGTTTGATGTCCGATAAACCCCTCGAGGAGGTTGTCAGTGCTGTTAACGAGATCAATAGAAGTTCGATGCTCCTCGGAATCGAAAGAGACCCATTTATGACCCTCTCGTTTGTTCAGCTCCCCGTCATTCCAGCAATAAGAATCACAGATAGGGGAATTGTTGATGTCAACAAACAGGGCTTTGTCTCTTTATATGTTTAGTCACATCTGGTAGTGTCAAATAGAATATGTCCGAAGGATCCGTGCACAGCATCCGTATGGACATGGAAAAGAATATGTTCGCAGAATCCGTATGGAAAAAACTACAGAGGTCACAGAGGTAATATTA
>DFBT01000071.1:8049-9048 GCA_002366725.1 Caldifarciminota bacterium UBA3073 | reverse complement strand
GAATTTTTTCGAGGAAAGGCTAAGAAGATACGGATTTAATGAGAAAGAAATATCGGATTTTGTTGAATACTGGCAAATACACTTACCAAAAACCAGGTTTTATCTCGTGTTTCCCCTTTACACGGATGAAGTGAAGCGGGAATTTGCGCTCGAAGTAGAACATGCGCCAACTTCTGTCTTACGGGTGTGGTTTTACATTGAGCCCGTGGAGAGTTCGGTCAAACTTGACCCGCCTGAAATACCGGCATTTGAGCGTAATGGTTTTGTTATCACGGAGTGGGGTATAATCCTCGGTGAATAATGTATTGGATATTAATATTTATCACCCTCGGTTTCGGTAAGACCGGCGCGATTTTTTTAGCTATCACACCGGGAGCAAAGGCGGTGGCTATGGGCTCCGCCTTCACCGCAATATGTGATGATGCCACGGCGTGTTACTATAACCCCGGGGGTATCGCACTTTTCGAGAGGGCGAGTATGGCATTGATGAATTGTGCTCCACCACCGGGCATAGCAAAATTGATACTTGACCAATGGAGGAAATACGCCGGGAGGGAGTTTTTTCAGGCAGATGTGCCGGAGGAACCCGAATGGCTGCCCGCACTTTATCCCGAGATGAAATATATCTACTGGGCGGGTGTGTTGCCATTTAGAGATAATGAGGCATTTGGTCTGAGTTACACTCATTTCTCCGCGGGCGAGAACACTTACTGGGATTCCGAGAGCAATGATACCGTCCGTTGTACCGGTTATGGTTATAATATTTGTCTGACCTATGCAAGAGAGGTTATAAAGGGAGTGGGGATTGGTACCTCTATAAAATACATACACAGCTTTCTTTGCCCATGCGAAATTATAGAGAGAATATTCGGTCGAAAGGGTGGAGGAACCGGCAGAACAATTGCATTTGATTGTGGTCTTTTAGTTAAGTCTCCCCTTGGGGTAAATGTGGGGGCTTCTATTTTAAATGTCGGCGGCAAGATGAAATATATGGAGGGT
>DFBT01000071.1:0-8019 GCA_002366725.1 Caldifarciminota bacterium UBA3073 | reverse complement strand
GATGCGGATATTTACGACTTTCCCACAGAAAACTGGCGTGTGCAGGTAAACTTGGAGGAGTGGACAAGACCAGAGCTTGCAACCAGATACAGATGGGTGGATAATTCACTCAGATTTCTTTCGTGCCTTTTATTACCCGGGGGCGGCCAATTTTATAACAACGAACCCATAAAGGGGCTACCAATTCTCGCCCTGGGTTCGTGGTTTGGATACCTTTGTTTTCAAGAGAGGGACGAGTTTCTGCCCGCAGCTGCACTTGGTATGCTTTATTTGGGAGCCACAATTGAAGCGTTTCATTAAGTTAAAAACATAATATTTTTCGGTGAAATTATAGTATATAGTATAATAAGACATTGGAGTTCTTTCCGAGGATTTAGAAATAAGGACTCAAGATGAAAAGATTGTTATTCAGTATATTCTTTCTGGGCGCTCAAGTCTGCTTTTCTGACCCAATTTGGGTTTCAATTGTTAACGAGTTTCAAACGGCGCCTGATTCCCTGGAAAGGATTGAACTCCACTGGATCACGGATGAATTTATGGAGGCGGAGGATATAGAGGGGTGGTGGATAGAAACATATGAGGGTATAGTGTATGTTGATACTTCTATTATACTCAACGACTCGAATTATGTGGTAATAGATGCGTCAAACACCTCCGGTTTTTTTACCTTGAACGATGATGAAGACATCATCGTTGTTGGTAGCGACTATTGGGGAGAGATAGAAACGATACAATACCCCTATTATTATGTTCCCGCCCCCCCTCCGGGTGCAAGTGCTTCCAGAGACGAAAACGAACTATTTATCTGGTATATTGACCCCACTCCGACTTTTGGATACTCAAACGACGATATCCCCATCCGGATAAAAATTAACGAGTTCCAAACACTCCCGAATTCTCTTCAACGAATTGAACTTAAGCTTGTTGGCGGTCAACCCCTGATGGGATGGTATGTAGTAACTCAAGCAGGAACGGCATATATCGATTCTGATGTTGTAACTCAAGAAAATGGTTTAATCATAATAGACACCGCAAATACCTCTGGTATTTTCATACTGGGAGATACAAACGATGTCATCGGAGTATTTGATCAATATGATAGAAGTGTGGGAGGACTAAGCTATCCGCAAAGGGTACCCGCACCCCCCTGCAGTATGAGCACATCCCTGTTTGAGGAGTCTGGAACAATATATTATTACCTTGACATCGTAACAGTTACATTTACTGATTGGTATATCAGTACTGTTCCCACTTTTGGATTTCCGAACGATGACTATCCCGGGACGGTAATTTCGGGATATGTTTTTGATGTAGATAGTCAACCTCTGCCGCAAACCCAGATTAGAGCTTGCTTATCTTGTCTTGAGTATCACTGCACCAATTTTTCATATGGTGGGCACTTCTTTATCGAGCGGACTGTTTATTCAGATTCGTTTGGTTTCTATCTCATTGACAGCCTTCTGCCCTCGAATTACCATTTGTATGCTGAAAAAGAGGGTTATATTGGTCAAGATGTAAGAGTAAGTCCCACCGCTATGGAACCGGGGATGGAAGATTTCTATTTGGAACCCCAGTTCGGGATTGAAGAAAACACGGCAATTCATGGAGGATACGAATTGAATATCTATCCGAATCCCCTCTTCAAGAAGACAGTTATCAGTTATCGGTTATCAGTTGACAGTGACCAACCGATTACCCTGAAAATCTATGATTTGTCCGGTCGTCTCATCCGCACATTCACTCTTCACTCATCGCTCATCCCTCCTCACGAAATAATCTGGGATGGTAGAGATGACTCAGGTAGGGAATTGCCGGGTGGGGTCTATTTCTGTAGGTTGGAAATTGAAGGTGGAAGCAAAATCACAAAGAAGGTCGTGTTGATACGGTAACGGCAGAGTTCCCCACCAGGATCAGCCTTTCTATGTGCCGTTCGCCACCACTGGTTATCCCCCCCCATTAAGATAATTTTAAGTTTTTCGTGTTTTTCAGTGGTTACTTTCTGCGGTCTCTGTATTCTCTGTGGTTGATTTTTCTTGACATCAGGGGGATTTTATGATATAATGGCTTATGTCTTTGTGGTTGGCAATTCTTCTTTTTTTTGTCGCCCTTTTTTTGATTCTCAAGGGTGCGGATTGGTTTGTGGACGCCGCAGCCGAAATGGCGGAGGGCTTCCATGTCCCAAAGGTTTTGATGGGAGCAACCCTCGTCAGTTTTGCCACCGTTGCGCCGGAGTTCTTCGTATCCGTTATGGCAGCGGCAATGGGTAAAGTTGAGATGGCTGTTGGTAACGCAGTTGGTTCGCCCATTGCCAATATAGGGCTTATACTCGGATGCTGCGTGTGCTTTACATTTATGCCGGTGTCCCAGGAGATGCTTAAAAGAGAATGTGTAATGATGCTCGCGGCCGTGGTTCTCCTCTTCTTTCTCTCCTTCAACAAGGTAATAACGAGACCCATCTCCCTCTTCTTTCTCTTTTTAGTTTTTCTGTATATAAGATATTCTCTAAGGCAGGCAAGGAACGCAAGAGAAGGGTGGCGGAGAGAAGGTGCGATTCCAAAGGCAGACTTCAATCTTAAACGAGAGCTCCTTTTCTTCTCCGCTGGGGCGTTAATGGTCATTGTTGGCAGTCGTCTTCTGATTTTGACTGGCAGTTCGATAGCAATGTATTTCGGGATTTCAGAGAGTGTAATTGGACTTACATTGGTGGCGTTTGGAACATCCCTTCCCGAGTTCTTTACAGCTGTGGTTGCAGTGACAAAAGGGCATAAGGAGATATCTGTTGGAAATATCGTGGGCGCCAATATACTCGATATTATCCTTGTTCTCGGGGTATCGGGGCTTGTTCGGCCGCTACCGGTGGATGTGACCACCCACTTTTTTGCCATACCCGTTCTCCTACTTCTCTCCGTTCTTCTTATCACTTTTGGGACCACTAGAAGGGGTTTTCAGCGCTGGGAAGGTGGGGTATTTGTGGCGATATATACTCTTTATATCTATTATCTCTTTTTATGAGACTTCTTCTTCATCTCTATCCCTTTTTCTTTTCCCGAAGTCGATGGGAAGTAATATCTCCTCTCTCTTAACTTCTCCGGAAGGTATTCCTCCTCAACCCAGTGTCCTTTGAATCTATGGGGATATTTATATCCCTTACCGTAGCCCAGTTTTTTCATAAGGGTGGTTGGTGCATTGCGGAGATGTAATGGAACTGGCAGGGCTCCATATTTCTTCACATCCTTCAGGGCGTTCCCGTACGCCACAAGGGCTGAGTTGCTTTTGGGAGCAGTTGCAAGGTAGATCGCCGTTTGGGAAAGTGGCAGAAAACCCTCGGGCATTCCGACGAAGTGGACTGCCTCCTTACAGGATACGGCGAGAGTAAGTGCCTCGGGGTCAGCATTTCCCACATCCTCTGCCGCAAATATTATCATTCTCCTCGCTATAAAGAGAGGGTCTTCCCCCGCCTGCAGCATTCTTGCGAGCCAGTACACGACGGCGTCAGGATCAGAACCCCGTAAAGATTTTATAAATGCCGATATGAGGTTATAGTGCTCTTCGCCCTTCTTGTCATAAATTAGAGGAAGTTCCTTCACTATCTCCCGTACCCTCTCTGTCGTTACGGTTCTCTTGCGGGGTTTGCCTTTTGCTTGCCCCACATCCTTCCCCCGTGTTCCCGCAGTGAGCACAGCAAACTCGATTATGTTGAGGGCGACCCTCGCGTCACCACCCGAAATTTCCGCCATATAATTCCTGACATCGTCCGGAACATCGGGCTCGTATTCTTTTAGCCCCCTTTCATCCGCAATAGCCCTGTCTATGATGGTTCTTATCTCATCCCTTGAGAGCGGGTAAAACACATATACGCTTGTTCGTGAGAGCAGCGGAGAGATAACCTCGAAAGAGGGGTTTTCTGTGGTTGCGCCCATGAGGATTATCGTTCCGTCTTCAACATAGGGCAGGAATGCATCCTGCTGCGCCTTGTTAAACCTGTGTATCTCGTCTATAAATAAAACCGTCCGTTCATTTGATACCTTTGCCTCAGCAATCGCCCTCCTTATGTCGTTTACACCTGAGAGCACGGCGCTGAACGCCACAAATCTATAACCCCTCACTTCCGCTATAATTCTCGCAAGTGTGGTCTTGCCCGTCCCGGGGGGTCCCCAGAAGATACTCGAGGAGATTTCGCCAGCCCGGAGTGCCCGATGTATAGGCCCATTTTTTCCGAGAAGATGATTTTGTCCAACAAATTCCTCGAGGTTTCTCGGTCTCATTCTATCTGCCAGGGGTGCCCTCTTTTTCTTCTTAAATAAATCCTCCATAGGAACCTCTATCAACTTTTTTTCAGGTAGCCACCAGGACACAAAGACGGCAAGAAGGAATGTGGCGATGGGATAATGGAGTGGTGGTGGAGCGACCTCTAATTGATGCTTTGTGCCTTCGTGGTAAATTTGCTATATTGGCAGGAACTTGGACAATTACTCGTTCATGGATGCGAGGAATTCCGTGTTGTTCTTTGTCCTGTTCATGCGTTTCAGAAGGAGTTCTATCGCCTCTATTTGATTCATCTCTAACAGGATCTTTTTCATTATATAAACCCTCTGTAATTCCTTATCAGCCATAAGAAGTTCCGCCTTTCTGGTTCCCGATTTGTTCAGGTGTATTGCGGGGAATATACCCCTGTCCGATAGCTCTCTGTCGAGAACAAGTTCCATATTTCCCGTCCCCTTGAACTCCTCAAATATCACATCATCCATCCTCGAGCCCGTCTCAATCAGTGCGGTGGCGATTATCGTGAGTGAACCCCCTTCCTCGATGTTTCTGGCGGCGCCAAAGAACCTCTTGGGCTTCTGAAGAGCTGCCGCATCGACACCACCCGTGAGGGTTCTGCCGCTATGAGGTATCACGGAATTGTACGCCCTCGCAAGCCTTGTTATTGAATCCAGGAGTATGACGACATCCTTCTTCTGCTCAACAAGTCTTTTCAACCTCTCCAAGACCATACTTGCAACCTGTATGTGTCTTTCCGGTGGCTCATCAAATGTGGAAGATACTACCTCTGCATTTACACTGCGTTTCATGTCGGTGACCTCTTCCGGTCTCTCGTCTATCAGGAGTATGACAAGAAGAACCTCTGGATGATTGTCCGTTATCGCATTCGCTATTTTCTGCAGGAGTATTGTCTTTCCCGCCCTCGGTGGAGATACAATAAGTCCCCTCTGTCCCTTTCCAATCGGGGTAAACAGATTTACTATACGCATAGATATATCGCTATTTTTCCTTTCGAGGTTCAGTCTGGTGGTGGGATAGAAGGGTGTGAGTTCATCAAACAGGATGCGTTTCTTATTTTCGTCGGGATCTATGAAGTTTACTGCCTCCACCTTCAAGAGTGCAAAGAAACGCTCATTTTCCTTTGGGGGTCTTATCTGCCCCATAACCGTATCACCGGTCTTCAAAGAGAATTTCTTTATCTGCGATGGAGAAACATAGATATCGTCGGGGCTGGGAAGATATGAGTAATCTGAAGAACGCAAAAATCCATATCCATCTGGAAGTACCTCCAGGACACCGCTGCCAAGTATAAGTCCGTTCTTTTCGGCACCAGCCTCAAGTATTCTGAATATCAGTTCCTGTTTACTCGTATCTGTAACTTTGGAAATGCTGAGCTCCTGTGCCACATCACGGAGTTCGCGTACGGTCTTCTTTTGAAGTTCTCCGATATTCATATGCCTCCCATTTGATATGTGGTATGTAAAATTTATCACACCCCGCCAAAGGCGGGACAGCCCGAGCACTGACAGCCGATAACTCGTCCGATTTTGTTCTTATTGACAAATATCCTGGGATAATTTGATGGATCGGTTACCGAGGAATACTGAAAGATAGTGGAACCTTTCATGAGCTCGTGGTTGCGGGGTGATGGAGGTGTAAACCCATCACCCCGTATTTTTGTGCTAAGTCGAGCTCAGGCGCTCCAGACTTTCCCATTTTCTGTTTATTTCTTCTCGTATCTCGTCTATAATGTGTCTGTTTTCGGGCTTAAAAAGATGTGCGAACCTGCCCTGAGCTTTCAAAAACTCCTCTATATCCACCTCTTCTCTCGGCTTGTATGTGATTCTGTGTTTTCCGTTTTCCACCTCATACAATGGCCAGAACTTGGTCTGCACGGCGAGTTTCGCTATATCAATGGTCTTTTCGGGACTGTATCTCCACCCGAGTGGACAGGGAGATATCACATTTATAAAAGATGGCCCACCACAGGCGAGTGCCTTCTCCACCTTCTTCATAAAATCGTTCCAGTAACCGGGAGATGCCTGTGCCACGTACGGTATGTCATGTGCAGCGGCTATCTCTGTCAGGTCTTTTCTATTTTCCCTCTTTCCCGGAATGACGTTCCCCGCCGGAGATGTAGTAGTGTGGGAACCATAGGGAGTTGCAGAGGAACGCTGTATTCCCGTATTCATATAAGCCTCATTATCGTAACAGATATAGAGAAATCTGTGTCCCCTCTCAAGGGCACCCGAGAGTGCCTGCAGTCCGATGTCGTATGTGCCGCCGTCTCCGCCGAATGCTATGAAATTTATCTCCTTCTTTATCTTTCCCTTCTTTTTAAACGACTTGTAGCAGGATTCGATCCCGGATATTGCGGCTGCGGCATTCTCAAAGGCTACATGAAGTAAGGGGATATTCCAGGCGGTATACGGATTGATAGTAGTTACGACCTCCATACATCCGGTGTTTATGGTGGCTACAGTATCTGGACCGGCAACCATAAGTGCCTGGCGGATTATGATTGACCCCGCACATCCCGCACACGCCCTGTGTCCACCGGTGAGCAAATTTCCATTCTTCACCAACTCTTTCAATTTAGGCATAAAACCTCCATTGTGGCTTGAGCTATTATTCTCTTAATTCTATAAAACCAATTGGTTGGTCTACTTTTCCCTTCGCCTTATATGTTTCACCTCTTTCACACACCTTTACTATGTCTTCCACATCTATTTCTCTACCACCGAGGCCGTATATGTAGTCGCACATAAGTGGGCGGCTCTCTACATCATATAGTGCAGACCTCATCTCCACGAATATTGGTCCTCCCATTGTTGACATAGAATCTGACCTGTCGAGTATGGATATGACCTTTTTGCCGTTGAGTGTCCTCGCTATCTCCTTATAGGGGAGAGGTCTCATAACCCTTATTCTCAGAAGTCCCACCTTCATCCCCTTCTCCCGTGCCTCGTCTATTGCCACCTTTGCGGTTCCGGCGGTGCTTCCAGCGGCAATTATCACATTTTCTGCATCGTCCAGTTTGTACCCCTCAAATAATCCATAATGTCTTCCGAACTTCTCTCCAAACTCCCTTCCAACTTCTTCTATTACGGGTGCCGCGTTCATCATAATATCTATCTCCTGACGTTTGTGTTCGAAGAAGTAGTCCTGCAGGTCGAGCGGTCCAACCGTATACGGTTTATCCGTCAGCAAAAGCGAATGATGCGGTTTGTATTCCCCGATGAAATCCTGTACCTGTTTATCATTTAGCATGTCTATCCTCTGCATGCAGTGTGATAATATGAAGCCATCTGTGGAGACCATCATGGGAAGGTATAGTCGCTCCGCTATCTTTATTGCCTGTATGATTGAGTCATACGCCTCCTGTGACTCCTCCGCGAATATGTGCATCCAGCCCGATTCCCTTGACCCCATGGTATCAGAATGATCACAGTGTATGTTTATAGGTGCTGAGAGAGAACGATTCACCTCACAGGTTACAATCGGGAGTCTGAGTGCGGCTGCTATATAGAGTACCTCGTGCATCAGGGCAAGCCCCTGAGACGATGTGGAGGTCATAACTCTTCCTCCGGCGGCGGCGGCACCGACGCAGGCAGACATCGCCGAATGTTCACTCTCCACTGCAACGAACTCGGTGTCCACGACACCGTCTGCCACAAAGTTCGCAAATAACTGGACGACCTCCGTTGCCGGTGTTATGGGATAAGCGGCAACTACATCGGGATTTATCTGCCTCAT
>DFBT01000055.1 GCA_002366725.1 Caldifarciminota bacterium UBA3073 | reverse complement strand
TGAATGGGCAACGGATTTCACGGAGGGAACGCCGAGCCCAAGCTCTGCTATAAATCTACTTCCCTCCTTACCCGAGAGGAACTTCGCAAGTTCCCATACATCCCTTTGCCTCACGCTTTTGTTGGACATCACATATGCGGTGGTGAATATGGGTGTTGCCCTCACCTTTCCCTTTGGCAGATGTGAAATGCCCCATCTGAAATCTTTTATCGTCCTATACCTCGGCACAACCCACCTCCCCGATACAATCATTGCTATCTTACCCGTTGTAAAGAGGTCTCTCTGCGCGATCTGCTCTGGTGTTGGTGATACACTGTAATTCCATCTGAGGTCGGCGAGAAACTGGAGGGCATCCACCGCCTCCTTGCTGCCTATAATACATCGCTTTCCGTCGGGTGAAAGTACATCACCTCCATTCTGCCATATCCAGTTAAAGGTAAATGTCCATCCCGTGGAAAGGAGGTAACCAAACTGGTCCACTTCCCCGTCTCCATCGGTATCGTTTGTGCACCTCTTGCAGGCAGAAAGGAAATCGTCCCAGTCCCAGGTGGTATCTGGATATGGCACCCCCGCCTCATCGAATATATCCTTATTATAATAGAGAACAAGGGGTGTCCAGGAGATGGGAAGTCCATAGAGTTCTCCCTCGCATTTAAAGGCATTAAATGGAAGTTCAAAATAATCACTTGCATTGAACAGAGTATCGGTTTTTTTTATCTCTTCAACCGATGCGATTGCCCCCGCCTCTGCGTATGCAACGAAATTGTCGTCTCCGAGGTAGAACAAATCGGGTGGTGTTCCCCCTCCGATCATAACCTGAAGCTTGTCCATATAATTTGCCGAATGAATTGGGGACACTTTTATCTCGGAATGTGCTTTCTCAAAGGCGTCTACCATCTTGTTCATTATCTCTATCTCCTCGTATGAGCCCCAGTACATTAATTTTATTCCCTCCTCTCTCTTACCATCACATCCCGAGGCTATAATTACGATGAAAAAAAATGCCCCTATCAATTCTCTCGCATTCATACACTCTCCCATTTATCTCAACAATGCAATTTAACCACGAATCCACACGGAGACAGCAGAATCCGTTCCAAAAGACGCAATCTAAAGATTGCGGCTACAGGCCGGTTGCCCTACAGATAACTTTTTGAACATGGTAGCCGTAGGCTTTACAGGCTACGCGAAAATGTGATTTTCCCATGTTGCGGACAGGAATAAACCTTGTCCCTACAGTGAAGGGACAACCCTTGTGGTTGTCCACATGAGAGCTTTTAATGTCGATTATGATGGAGTTAAGGCGTAAGCCTTTTATCTAAAATCCTGACGGATTAACTCCACGGATTAACTCCAACTTGCTGCACGCTTGTTTTTGCACAACCACTTTATGCCTGCGGAGAAGTTAATCTATCTTATCAGAATTAGCTTCTTTGTCAATGTTTTCTCATCACTAACCAATCTGCACAGATAAATACCGCACGGTATCTTCCGTCCCCTCTCATCCCTCCCATCCCAGGTGACTTCGGTAATCGGTGAACAGTAATCGGTTATCGGTAAGGTTCGGATAAGGCGACCGGAAAGGTCGTAGATTTTTATGGAGTGCTGTGACCATGTCACAGCAACAACATGGTTGATGCACTCCAAACTAATAACCGTTTTTTCCCTGAACGGGTTTGGATACACTTTAAAAAGGTCTCTCCTGTTCTCCACATATTCCTCTACCCCTGCATATTCTTCAAGGTCTATGACCATTCTCGCCACCAACCCTGACCAGATGTATTGACGGTGATGCCCAGCGGTATAGCTGTCGGGAGAATAAAGTTCCCAGAATGAGTGATTATTTTTAAGTTGATATATGACATTGTTAAAGACCTTTTGTGCGAGACTCTCCGCCTCCTCAAAGTACCCGTAGTCGAGAAGTCCCCTGAATATGAGATAATTCCACTCCACCCACACGGGACCGTTCCAGTAACCCATCGGGTTATAATAGGCATCGTCAGCGGACAAAGCTGGGACACCATAATTACGCCAGAACTTGTCGGGGTCGGTAAGCCGTTCCACCAAATAGTTCACCTGCTCTTGTTCAGCTACACCGGCCCACAGGGGTAGAAATCCAATTATCTCCTGCCGTTTCAAATCATTCGGGCTGGTATAAGTAAAATCGTGGTCATCCTTATCAATATGGTAATAGAAATTTGTCTCTTCATCCCACATATATTCGTTTATTAAATCAGACCGAGTATTGGCTTCTAATATCCAATATTGATAATTTATACTATCACCTAACTCCAATGACATGTTAGCCAATGACTTTGCCTCTTTGACTAACATACAATTTAAGTCGAGACATTCAAAATTGCTTGGCCATCCAACCCGATCCCAGATAACTACTGACCCATCTCTTACACACTCAAGTACTGCATGTCCCCCCCATTCACATAGCCCATCACCGTCATCATCCCTCTCCGTGAGCCAGAAGTTGTAAAACTCAACCCCCGAATTATACGCCTCTTGCAAAAATGTTGTATCCCGACTCACTTTGTATATCTCCCAGTTTTCCCAGGAAAACCAGGGAGCAGAAGAGGTATAACTATTGTTATACCATATTGTTTCATTGAGATATGGACCCACTCTATAAGGTATATAACCATCTGGCCATTCGGAATGACTATCCTGTCTCTCCATATATACCCTCTGCGAGTTCATGGCACCCAAGGGGTCCATAAATACATAGGCAAGCATCGATAGGCTCTCGTGGAATACCTGACCCCCGTGACCCCATCCCCAGGTGGGCTCCCTCGAGAAAAGATAGTAATTGTAAGAACACTCTCCCTCCGGGGGAAGCATCAACTGATGTATAAGGGAAAATGCGCTCCAGTACATAAGCTCTTCATCAGGGGAGGAGAACTCATAACGGGG
>DFBT01000099.1 GCA_002366725.1 Caldifarciminota bacterium UBA3073 | reverse complement strand
AAGAGCCTCTCGGGGGATTCCCATTCCCCATCTGTCTTAAAAGTGTATTTAATCTCCTTCCCCCTCTTTCTCCAGACCACATATTTTGTCCCATCGCTTGCAACTGCTATAGCCGGGCAGGTGCAGGGATGGTATCTATTCCCATTACTGATAGATATATCATCACTCCATGTATTTCCACCGTCGGTGGACTCCGTATACCAGATATTATACTGATCGACATAAACGATGCTTATGGTTCCGCCGATGGTAAGGACGACCTTATGCCCGTTGTTAAAGGCGAGCGCCTCTGAGTTCTCACTCCAGATAGGAATAGCATATTCGTAGCTGCTGTCAGAATAAAGAGAGTAGAGGGTTTCGTTACAAGCCCTGACTCTATACCAGTATTTTTGACGGGATGAAACCGTATTATCGGTAAAGGTAGTAACATTCTCTCCCACATTTTTTATCTCGCTCCAGTTTCCTCCCTCTGGTTTTCTCTCTATCCTGTAAGAGGTCTCAAGAGATGAATTGTCCTGCCAGCTTAGCGTTATGCCTGTATAAGACATCGCATCGGCAGTGAGATCTGTAGGAGTACTTAAGTAAGCCAAATATAAAGTTACAGGAAGCACATAAGGCCAGTATAATTTGGGGTCAGCCAGTGGGTCTTCACCAGTCTCCCTGACTGGATCGCCATCCCTGAAGAGGGTCTGGTAGTAGGTATTGCCACTTATCTCCGGGTGAGAGTTATAGGCATCACTATAATCAGAAGAGAACATACGACAGAAAATCTGAGGTTGAGGCGTCCCCTTTTCTCCCGACCAGACTTCAAACGAGAGTTCTCCAGCCTGATTTACAGCCGCTGGGAGGGATGATTTCTGACGGAAGAGAGCAGGGAGTAGTGTTTCAGCTAATCTCGAGGAGCCGTCAAGCCAGATTTGCACCTTGCTCACTCCCAATGTTAGTAAATCGTATCTGAGGTCTACAAGAGGTGGGTCACCTTCTTCCATGGGTAGGGAGGTTTCTGTATAGATGTAATCTCCATCAAATTCAAAGTGCATATCAAAAACACCAGGCTGGTCGCAGAAATTCACATCAGGGACTGAATACATCCCACCTAAAAGGCCTGCTTTTCGTGAAAGTTCTTTTACGGGTAAACCATCCATGTTATAGTCAAGTGATTCCTCCCCTTTCAATGTTGCCTCGTAACGGTCTTTCAAATCTACAGCTTTCGCAGGTTCTTCTTGATAGCTACTTCTTAAATAACATTCTTTTATATCATTGTTCTCTGTCCATAATGAGAGAGCATTACCCATTTCAAAATATTCATCGCAATATTCCTCAGGCACAAAAGGCCCCAAAGCTGCAAGTCCCTCCGTGTTTTCAAGAAACCATGGCCAGGGGTGATTATATCCGGTCAGGTCTTCCACGAGGCCAAATATCCAGTTGAATGCAAGAAATACTGGATCTTCAAAGAATAGTTCAACGATACTAAATGGAAAGCTAGCTCCCATCCAGGTTTCTGCCATATCGGTTTCAAAATCCACGATGTCCGATGGTGTCCAGCTGGAATGCCGAATAATCCCTCCCTTGTCACTATTTATCGAAGACAGCCTGTATCCATATAAAGTGAACATTCCAATCGCCATTCCATGCATGTAAGATTTCAAGCCCCAGTAAGTCAGAGTACTATCAGCATAATTAACCCCAATCGCTGCCTCAATAAATTTTAGAACGGGGTAAAAGGGCTTGCCTGTCCACAACTCGTAGTCTTGCCATCCGCAGAGATATTGGGCTTCATCCGGGTCGTAAATACCCCAACAATAAAAGTAGATATCGAACTGTCCTATTGCAAGCTGATGATGTAATTTATCCCGTCCCATGTATAGGTCAATTATAAAATCCCAGTCGTCTATAAATGTTGCTGCAAAGGTTTCATAATAATTCTCAGGATATAACAGTAAGTCTTCAGATTCATTAAGAGAAAAGCCATATCCGAATAAAGATGGTTGTAGAACCGTCCCTGCGTAAATATCGTGGACAACATGCATATATGCCCCGTATATCATTGCCTTATCACCCGCAGAAAATCCATGGTCCTTAGCATATTGCACCATTTCTCTTAGTTTTGTAAGATTACCGTTGGGAGGAGGAAGACCGTTAAAAGTTATCTCTGTCTGGACACTATTATATATATAGTCTTGTATATAAAGTGGACCATAAGGATGGTATATATCATCCCGAACCTCGTATAACTTCTCAATTAGGTCACGTATTACCCCTTGATTGCTAAACATATCTGGAAGAGTCAACCCCATATAGTAGAACTTTCTCACCCACATTCCCCGGGGTGTTTCTTGGGTAAGGGTATCATAAAAAGCCGGGTCGAAATCTTGCCAGACATCAAATGTCTGTGAACCAATATACATATGCGTTGCAGGGTCGTGAGCATATAAAAGCCCTGCACAGAGCACTACTGCTCCTATGAGATAAAACATAACCCGTCTCATACATCCTCCTTTCACCGTGTTTCTATCACGGTGTAAAAAACATCCCAGTTTCCTGGTGTATCATCCTGCCAGGTGATGTGTAATAAACCATGCTTCAGGAAGGAACCATATCTACTTATCCATGACATCCCTGCTGTGTCAGAAAGATTGAGTAAATCAGACCAGGTACTATCACTGTACTTTGCCTTATAATATATCTCATCATTACTCTCTCCAATGCGCGCTTCCCATACAAAGTATATACCGTTGTCATCTGCATCTACTGTAGTGGCATACGGATAACCCTCAATATCTGGTATACTGTCTATCTCCCCCCAGTTGCCGTCGGGATTTCTTATTCTGAAAGGCAGTTTCTTGCCCTCTCTCCATGAGACATATACATAATCATCTTCATCCACTGCAATTTCGGGAGGATAAGCATCAACAGTGGAATTCTCCGAGATTCTCACCGCCTGTGTCCAGGAAGCATCAAAAGGCTTCATTGTATAGTATACCTTGACAAATCCCCCCCCACCAACATTAGATGCCACATGCACCGCTCCATCTCTACTCACAGCCAGAGAGAGATTAGCACCGTCTGGTAAAGGAATTTCTTCTATTGGACTCCATATACCACCAAGTGATTTCATTCTGTACTCAGCTCCAAATCCCCACCATGCCACATGTACATTATCCGCATCATCCACTCCCATGCTCGGTATATCACCATAGGACTCCGAGATACGAACAGGAGTCATCCAGGTGCTATCTGCAGGATGCATAGAGTAATAGATTCTCATATCCTCTCCCCACTCACCTTCCCTCCACACAAGATGCAAGTTATTAGAATTATCCACCGCCATAGCCGGCACATGGGATACTTTCAGTGTGTTTGTTATATTCTCCAGTTCTGACCAATCCCCCCCTGAAGTCTTGTAAGAATACCATAAGTCAAGGGTATTAGACCATACTATATGCACAGTCCCCATATTATCAACCGCTATGGTCGGAACTACATCATACCCCTCTCTTCTCGATACATTCCTCGGGTCATAGTGATTATTACCACCATCCGTAGGACTCTTGTCGCAGGAACAGGACACCAGGAAGACCAAAACAAAAAACATTAATAACTCCACACTCTTTATAAATTTTATTCCCATACTATGACCTCCAAGTATAAACATCGTCTTTATACCCCGCACATCATCTGACACGCAGGGCTATACTATCTACCTATCGGCAGACAGGAACGAACCTTATCCATACGGATGCTGTGCACAAACCTCGCATACCTGTCTACCGTCAGGTAGAGAAGAAGACATAAATAAAAATATCTCCAACCATATGTATTGACAGGATTGAGCATGTAATGACATTGTCTTCTTCACAATGTCGGAGGTAAGGGACACATTTCATATGAAACCTCACTTGGGGCTTCACACCCATAATCAGAAATTAAGCTTTCACTGTGTTTAAAGAGCAAAAAGCGTGTCAGGAAAAGTGAAAACATTCGCAATGCCCGAATTGATAACAATTTGGGAGAAATTGCACCGGAAAACCGTTATTTTCAACCATTAAAAAGTGTAACGAAACGTTACACTTTTTTTCGAAAGTGTAACGAAACGTTACACTCTTGAAAATCGCCAATCTTG
This sequence comes from Caldifarciminota bacterium UBA3073, assembly GCA_002366725.1. GTDB lineage: Bacteria > Hydrothermota > UBA3073 > UBA3073 > UBA3073 > UBA3073. Next base: position 1,566 of record DFBT01000099.1, on the reverse strand, counting down.
ACGAATTACAGTAAGTAATGATTTTATAAGGACTTGATGAAAAACCGTCCCTGGGGAAGGGTGGTCAAAATGCCCCAAAAAGTGTAACGATTCGTTACACTTTTTTGACACCAATTTTCTGAAAAAATTTTTATAAGTTGTGGTTTTGGAAGGACCTGGCAGAAAAAATTTCCGAAGAAAAAAAGTGGCGACACCCCCCTAAAAAAGCAAAAAATGTTACACCCCCGAATAGCAAATTATGACGTGATGAATTTGCATAAGTTGCCGTTTTCTATGCACTTGTGAGGAATTGCCACAAAGGGTGGGTATTCGCAGCACTTTGAAAGGTGAATTTGGTAATTCTATCACCAATTTAGCAAAATGTCAAGAACTTTTTGGGGAGAGGGTTCTGAGAAAAGCAGGAATTGGGGTCAGGTCACAGACTCGTATGAGCTGGAATCTGGAATTTATAACCACTTTTTCTTATTCAAAAACCCGCTAATGAAGTAATTTTAGTTGATAAGTCGTCTTTAATACATGTTAGGTCACTGCAACGCTTTAAATAAATTATTTTCTGATATGGACATATTTTTGACTTACTTAGACATAATCAGGTTTATGTCTTTTGGAGTTATTCCTGTCTTAGGAAACAAAGTTCTTCTCAAGCTAAGTATTAGTTTGCCGATATTAGGCTGAACACCTAAATCCTTTTCTAATATCGAAATGCTCTCCTGGGCAAATTCGACGCAAGCTTTAATGGCTTTATCAGTTGCATAAACAGACATCAAAGTCATTATTTCTCTAAATTGCTTGAAATTCTCGCTCAACTCAGGATATTTTTTAACAATGAGGGCATATATGTCATCCACATTACCTCTCGTTATTTGCTCTGGTAGACTCTCTTTCCTCTTCATTTTTTCAAATAACTCTAACACTTCGATTAGGTTTTTTATTAGTCTCACATATAATTCTTTTCGAATCTTGTTTATCTCAAATTCTCTTTGTTTCCTTCTTTCTAGCATATAACCAACGAGAATACCGACTACAGAAATTATAGCTATTATAATAGGTGTAAGACCGTTCATTTTACCAAATCTCCATAAGTATAAATGCTACTACGCAAAGGATTTCTCCTATATGATACATCGACTCTGTAAATTTTGTTTGAAGACATTTTTCATAAAGTGTTCTATAAAACTCAAGTTCGCCTGCCTACAAGGTTATACTTCCATTAATGTCACTGTGTCACTGGGGTCTGTCACTGGGGTCAGACCCGAATCTGGAATTTCCAATCCCAGTTTGCTCTATAGCCTGGCTCCCATTTGTTTTTCCGTATCCAACAAATTGATGTTGCATCCACTCCCCCCTTCTTTCCCTGTAGGCAAAGTAGATCGCCGACTTTCTTCTCGTCATTACTTAATAATAGGTACTTCATGAATAATTGCGACCGGAGAACCACGAAATCTTGGAATTTCATCCTTTGATGGCATCGGGCGTTTTTCTTTTGGATTATGCGTGAGAAAGAGAGGAAATTGGTGTCAGTTCTTTCTATCCTCTTATTTCATATGGCGTTACAGCGAGATTTTT
>DFBT01000061.1 GCA_002366725.1 Caldifarciminota bacterium UBA3073 | reverse complement strand
ATGAAGATTGTAATTATCTGCGCTATTTTGGCATCGGGAACCCCTGATTTTATGGATTTAGAGAAGGTAGAGCTGGAAGAAGCCAACAGAACAGATTCGATAATCAATTCAGTTGTAAGAATATCCCTACAGACAGGTACAGGTGTATTAACTGGAGATTTATGTGGTGCTCTTGGTTGGATTGTAAGACTTGGGGTCAGGCTCAAGTATTCAAGTATTTATTTTTATAGTTTTGAATGAGTTTCTTCAATTTGCAAAAATGGATATGATTTTCATCAGGGCATAGGTATATCTATAATGTAATATAGAGATAGCAACTCAAGATACTTGAATACTTGAGCCTGACCCCTTTCTTACATCTCACTACACTTTGACTGAATATCTTCGTAATTGTTTCAAAAAATTTAGCTTGACTTTTATAAAAAAATTTGTTATACTTGAAACAAAGGGGGAATTTGTTCGTCTTATTACTATGAACAAAGATATAGACAAAGACTTTATCGGGAGACTGAAGAGTGGTGATAAACGGGCTTTTGAGAAACTTTTCATCGAGTATAAAAATATGCTCTATACCATTGTGAACAGGATGGTGTACAATAAAAATAAAATTGACGATCTGGTATCGGATATATTTGTCAAGATTTACAAGAATATTTACCAGTTTGACGGGAGGTCCAAGCTCTCGACCTGGATGTACAGGATTGCCTATAATCACTGTCTCGATCATATAAGAAAGGCAAAAAGCGATCCCCTCGAATCCTACGAGCCACTGGATAGTATGTTTAACCTCTCCAGCAACGGTCCCGATGCCGAGAAAATGGTGTTGAAGGAGGAGAGAGCACGAGTCCTGTATGCCCTGGTTGATTCGATGCCCGAAAGATATCGGATGGCATTGAACTTTTATTATTTTGAGGGGATTTCGTACAACGATATAGGCGAAATTATGGGAATCCCAATGGGAACGGTGAAGACTTATCTTTTCAGGGCAAAGGTATATTTGAGAGAAAAAATGAAAAAGTCGGGGGTTTTATGAACGAATGTGGGGAATACAGGCAGATGATCGTCCGCTTCTTTTCAAGAGACCTCACAATGGGTGAAGAAAAGAGATTAAAAGAGCATTTGGAGATATGTGAAAGGTGTAAAAAAGAGTTTGAGCTGCAGAAACAAATGGAATCCATGCTTCGAGAAAGACCGCTGTCAGAGGCGCCCGCCGCCGTTATTGAAAGGGTCCTCGCAATTATTCCCGAGAGAAAAGCGGTCTATGTAAGACCCCACTTGAACTGGCGGGTGGCGGTCTCCATTGCATACGGGATAGCCGCCTGGGTTATCGCCGTACTCTCCTTTCACCTTACCCGTCAGCCCGGTGCCATCGGAGCCTTAATAGAGAGGGTGTCAACCACGATGGTTCATTTTTCTTTAACTCTTGAGAGTCCATCACATATCATTGGTATTGTCATATATTCTCTCGCCGTGTCTCTGTCATCTCTCTTCATTTTCTGGCGGAGCCAACTGAGACGAGTCTATGCCGTATGAATAACCACAAAAAACTTGACAAATTGACATTTATGTAATATAATTATACAATATGGGTTAACCACAGATGAACACAGATGTTCACAGATTGTACAAAGGGTTGGTTTGTTAGCTGGATAGTTTGTTAGGTTCTAATAAACCAACAAACCTACCTGACTTTTTACTCTTGTGCTAATCTTGTGATAATCTCGTGGTTTCTTAATGCATAATCTGAGATAACCATACGAAACTATTTTTTTGACATCTTCGGGACAATTTCCAAAAAATGAATTATACTGAATCACAATACGATGGAATACTACGACAAATTAGTTGGCGAGCTCGCGAAGGACCTGTCGGAACACCAAAATTTAATCCTCCTAATAGGCTTGGCGGGGTGTGGCAAGACATCCCTGGCAATGACCTTAATTAAACAGGCAGAGCTGCAAAAAACTACACGCGTGTGTTTAGACAGCATAATCACGATGGAAAGCGGCTATAATTATGATATCGAATTGAGAAACTTCTATCGTGAAATAGAGTTTGAAACGGCGAAGAAATCCCTGGAGAGCGGTTATAATTTGGTGGTGGACGACACAAATATAACGAAAGAGATAAGAAAGCTATTCATAGATATAGCCAAGCAGTATCGAGCTATTCAAACCGTCGGGATATATTTTAATATTCCGCTACATTGCTGTATCGAGAGACGCACAAACGACCCCTCCCTCGCAATAAGAGAAAAGTATTCCCAAAAAACCGATTGGGGGGAAGTGATAAAAAAACAATCCGATATAGTAGAAGAACCGTGCCTGACAGAAGGTTTCGATGTGCTTTTCGAGTTAAACGAAAAGTCATCAATAGTTAAGATAAGTAAACATAAGGGTTTATAAACCCCTCCTGACTTCTCTTGCCGCATCGAAATATAAAAGTGGGAAATGTTGGCTCATCTATGGCACCCGTCTCACACAGTCAATCACCGTGCCGTCCACCCACTTAATCGCCGCAACAACCTCGTCGCCCAATTTTGGTTTCGCCGGTTTACCACCACAGATCTTCTCAACCTCTGCCTTTATCTCCTCAATGGGTCTAATGGGAAGATCGGACCCAGAGACGGCGTCTATAAGATCCTCACGCCTTGGGTTGATGGCGATACCCCGTTCTGTGACGACAACATCGACCAACTCGCCGGGGCCGCACAATGTGGTAACCTCGTCAACAATTACGGGTATTCTATCCCTGAATGACGGAATTGACAATATGGTACATTTAGAGAAAAGACAATTCTGCCATCCGCCGATGCCGTGCAGGAGCAAACCGTCGGAATGGGTAACGACATTTGCGTTAAAGTTAACATCTACCTCCGTGGCTCCGAGAACTACGGCATCTACCATTGAAGCAAAATTTCCCTTACCGTGATAGTTATAACTTGTGAAGGGACTCGTGTTGACATGTTTGGGGTTTTCTCTCATAGAGCGAATACCATCGAGGTCGAAGGTCTGACCATCGAGGATGTATTCTGTAAGTCCCTCCTCGAGGAGTTTAACCAGATATTTCGTGCTCCCCCCCCTGACAAATCTTGCCTTGGTGCCAGTTTCCTTCATGTATTTTTCCAGGAATGTGACAAAGGCGAGGGAGATGCCCCCAGCTCCAGCCTGAAATGAAAACCCACCCTTCATAATTCCGGCCTCTTTTATGAAACGAGCGGTTAGTTCGGCGATCAACAGGCGATCGGGACTCCTCGTAATTTCGGTGGTACCCGAGACGATCTTGGTCGGGTCGCCGATTCTATCCATCTTTACCACGAAGTCAACATAATTTCCGTGAATCTGCCAGGGAACGCAGGGAAAGTCGATCAGATTATCGGTGACAACGATCACCCTGTCCGCAAACTGAGAATCAGCCAGGGCAAATCCAAGAAGGCCACACGCCGAAGGACCGGTGAGACCGTTGGCGTTGCCAAATGGATCTGCAGTTGGGGCCGCTATAACTGCAATATCGATGTGCACTTCACCATCCTGAACCGCCCGGTAACGTCCCCCATGGGAACGCAATACACCCATACCACGCATTTTTCCCCTCGAACAATACTCCCCCAGTGGTCCATTCATACTTCCCTCAATGTGATGGACAACCCCGCTGTCCAGATGCCTAATTATCGGCTCGTGACAGGGGAATGACGCACTCGGGAACCACATGAGGTCCTTTACTCCGATCTCGGCACAGGCGTCAAAGACCCGATTTGCAACGAGGTCACCGTTTCTGAAATGGTGATGGGTCGATATGGTCATACCGTCTTCTATACCCGCCTTTATCAAGGCTGTTTTCAGGTTGGTCAAAACCTTATTCCCATCCCCGGGATAGTCGGCACAGGTTGCAACGGGTGGAGCCGCCTTGCGACCCGCCGGTCTGTATTTACCGACACCCTGGAAAGGTACTGCGGGCTTACCATTAATGGTAGTGGGAACTATCCTGCCCGCTGCGTTCGTCTCGAGTTTATACCCTTCATCGGACATATTCATCCCTCCAATTTTTCTCTAAAAGCCCCATTTCGATTGCAAGTTCCACCGTCCTCAATGCCCTTTTTACAACCGGTGGATCGATCATCTTGCTGCCCAGGGATACCACACCCAGACCTTCTCTTTCTGCCCTTTCAAAGGCAAGTACTATCCTCTTCGCCCTTTCGATTTCTCCCTCGGTGGGGGCGAAGGCTTCGTGAATGACCTTGAGTTGTCTGGGGTGAATGCATCCCTTACCCTCGAAGCCCAATGATCTCGCCTCAAGCGTGCTCTGTCTTAATCCTTCCATATCCTTCACATCGGAGAAGACGGTATCAATGGGCTGAACATTGGCGGCGCGAGCGGCATTTACTATCTGAGAACGGGCAAAGAAACTCTCCTTTCCTTCCTTTGTTCGCTCTGCTCCAATGTCTGCGGTGTAATCCTCTAAACCGACAGCAAGGGCAACGATATTTTCCGAAGCAGATGCGATCTCGTAAGCCTTGATAACACCCAGGGCACTCTCAATTATGGGCATGAGGAAGACCGGTTCTTCGATGTTTTTCTCATCGAGTATCTCTTTAATTCTCTCATCTATCTGTCTAACCTGCTGTGAAGACTCGCATTTGGGGATGAGGATAACATGGACATTGTGGGGAACGATATAATTAAGATCCTCAAGGCCCGCCGGTAATTGATTTATCCTGACCATTCTCTCTGCACCGTAAAAATCTACCCATCTCAAGGCGTTCCGCACGAGAATCCTCGCCGCATCCTTTTCCGCTGGTGCCACCGAGTCCTCGAGATCGAGGATGATACCGTCGGGTTTGTGTATACCCGCATTTATCATGAATTTCGGTTCGTTACCGGGAAGGTAGAGACGAGAACGTCGGAAACGTCTCCTCTGGCTCTTATAGGTGGAGCAATCTAACATTTCGGGTAGGTACTCCCCATCATTGTCGGGAAGACAGCGTTTCACCGCGGTTTCCAACCTGGCAGATATAACAAATGGAAGGGCTCCCTGGTCCTCTATGGTGACCACTGCATTCTTCACTCCCAGTGTTTCAAGTACATCCAGACACAGCTCTCGAATTGACCCACCATACATCACCTCGACCTTGCTTTTGAGCCCAAGTTCAATACCTCCCGAATCCCTTAATTCCAGAGATACAAAACAGTCAGAGCGTATTTTTTCGCCGCACCTACCCGCATCACAAGTCTTTGTCATATCTTTAACCTCCTTTTTTACCTTTCTTTTTTCTTAGTTTCGCACGGGTATAGGCAACAAGGCCCCCGGCATCGCGAATCGCAAGAATCTCAGGAGGAAGTTTTGGAAACGAAAATAACTTTTCTGCGACCGCTATCTCCCCTTTTTCCATATTGAGTTCAACCGTATCACCCTCAGAATACGCCCTCACCGCCCGTGGGCATTCAATTAAAATGAGCCCCTGATTGATAGCCGAGCGATAAAAGATACGAGCAAAACTCTCGGCTATTACAGCCCTGACTCCCACCGCTTTGAGACCCACAACGGGTTGTTCCCTTGAACTCCCACAACCAAAATTCTTACCCGCCAAGATGATATCCCCCTCGCTTACCTCTTTGGCAAATGAGGGATCCAGATCCTCCAGAATGTGCGGATTTATCTCTTCGGGTGTACTACAGGTATAGGTATATTTCCCCGGAAATAACATATCGGTGTTTATATTATCTCCGTATCTCCAGACCTTCATTTTTCTATTACCTCTCTCGGGTCGGTTATCTTTCCATAGATGGCAGATGCCGCCACGGTGGCAGGGCTTGCCAGATATATCTCCGCCTCCCTGCAGCCCATGCGTCCCTTAAAATTTCTGTTTGCCGTGCTCAAACATCTCTCCGAAGGGGCAAGAACACCTTGATGAGCGCCTAAACAGGGCCCACATCCAGGTGGCAGAATTACCGCTCCGGCATTGCTCAGGGTGTATATAATATTTTCTCTGAGTGCCGCCTCAAATACCTCCTTTGATGCCGGGAGCACGAGCAATCTGACATCTGATGCAACGCTTTTCCCCTTCAAAATCTCTGCTGCTACCAAGAGATCCTCCAATCTTCCATTTGTACAGGTTCCGATAAAACACTGATCGATCTTGAGTCCATCAAGTTCGGTAACGGGGCATACATTATCTACGGAATGGGGACGGGCAACGACCGGTGCAATACCCGTGAGATCATATGTTAGCTTCCGAGAATAATTGGCATCGGGGTCCGACCATACCTCCTTATAAGAGGGGTCTTTCACACCCAATCTCCCAAGAAATTTCAGGGCAACATCATCTATCGGGAATACCGATATCTTTGCCCCCATCTCAACTCCCATGTTAGCTATGGTAAAGCGATCAGAAACGGAAAGCTGCTCTAAATCACCGTGGTATTCAACTGCACAGTAGTTGGCACCGGCGGCACCGATGTCACCAATAATGTGAAGAATCACATCCTTCGATGAAACGGGCGGCACTATCTCCCCCCTCAAGGTTATCTTAATGCTCTGGGGAACTTTGAGCCAGGTCTCGCCGGTTAACAGCAGAGAGGCGGCCTCCGTTCGGTCAATACCGGAGGCGAATGCACCGAGAGCACCCTGGGAACAGGTGTGAGAATCGCTGCCGAGAATGAGAGTCCCGGGGAGTGCAAATCCCTTTTCAAATAGAACCTGATGGCAGATTCCCGCTCCCACATCAAAAAAATTTTTAATACCGTGTTTCTTCACAAACTCCCGAATCTTCTTGTGGTTTGATGCCGTCTTCTCGTCTACAGCGGGTACAACATGGTCGAGTACGATTACGGGAAAATCTTTATCGACTATGCCGTATTCATCCAATTCGTCTTCGATCTTTGCAATTATGGGAGCGGTGTTATCGTGGCTTAAGAGATGATCCGGTCTCACCATAACTATCTCTCCGGGAACCACTTCTTTAAGTCCCGCCCTCTCAGCGAGAATTTTTTCGGCAAATGTCTTTCCCATAAGTTTATGCCTCCTCTTTAAATAACCCTCCCCTCTGGTAAATAGTCATTTGAACATCAGAGAAGGGTTGTACCCTTATGGTTTCGTTTCGGGTAACATTTTTTATCTCTCCCGTTTTAAAATTTACCCCGAGGATATCTCCATCCTTTACCCTGGAGAGTAAATTTTTTGCGACCAAAACGGGCATCGCACTGTTGATCGCGTTCCTTTCATAGATGGCTCCAAAAGACTCGGCGATAATTGCGGATATGCCGAGACTTTTGAAACAGTCCACCGCCTGTTGGCGTGAGCTTCCACATCCAAAGTTTTTCCCGGTAACTATGATGTCACCGGGTTTTACCCTTTTAGCAAAATCTTCACAGCCCTTGAGGTTATCGAATGTGTATTGACCCATCTGACTGATGTCTGTAATGGATAAGTAACGGTTGTGGTAGATCATATCGGTATCGATGTTGTCCCTGGCAATGACCCGTGCACTGCCCACAACATCTATCGGCCTTGTGATTTTCTTCCTTTTGAGTATTCCCTCTTTGGGCTTTTGGAACTTTTTTGCTACCCTGAAAGTTATGGGTTTAGAGGGAATCTTATCAGCGGAGGTGATTACACCGGCTACGGCAGAAGCAGCAACTGTGGCGGGTGAAGCGAGATACACATCGCCCCGTCCTTGCTTGCCGGGGAAGTTCCGATTGCCGGTACTGACCGTCACCTCACCGGGACCGTTTTGACCGATCTGCCCCGCCGCACAACCCGCACAACCGGGATTCCCCACCAGGACTCCAGCCTCGGCAAAGATGTTGAGCAACCCCTCATCGAGACATCTCTTCCAAACCCCGTATGTGGAGGGAACAATCTTTAAAACAACGCCCGGCGCGACCTTATGACCCTTTAGAATCATGGCTGCAACCTTCATGTCTTCAAAACGTCCATTGGTGCAGGAACCGATAAAACAGGAATCGATCTTGGTCCCCCTCGCCTCTTCGACTGGAACGACATCCTCGGGATGTCCCGGTCGAGATATAAATGGCTCTAAATCGTCAATATCAACATCGACCACTTCAACATACTCTGCAGATGGATCGGGATGGAGTCGGGGGATACTCCTGCCAGTTGCCTTTTCACAGTATCTCATAACCCCTTCATCGGGGGGGATAAATAGAATAATTCCACCCATCTCCGTTGCCATCGAGGAGATGGTTATCCTGCCGTCAAGTCCGAGAGAATCGACTACCGTACCAAAAATTTCTGCGGCATATCCAAGGAGCCCATCGGCGCCAAATTTTTTGAGAAGGGCGAGGATGATATCCTTTGCGGTGGTGTTTTCTCCGGGCTTCCCTTTTAAAACAATTTTTATCGTTGGGGGAATTCTAAACCAGACCCTTCCAAAGGCAAAGATATAAGATATATCCACATCTCCCATACCCTGACCAAATGCACCAATTGCGCCCACGATATTTGCGTGGGAGTCGGTCGAAACCAGGGTCCCTCCGGGTACGACAAGTCCCTCATCAATTGCGAGATGAGTGCCGATGCCTCTGTCGATATCATAAATGCGAATATTCTGTTCGCGAGCAAATGTGCGGCAGAACTGCTGGTTTGCGGCGTATCCCTGATCGGAACCGGTTGGGTTACAATCGAATGTGAAGAAGGTGCGTTTTGGGTCGTCAATGCCGAGATTGTTTTTTTGTAGATTCTTCACAACATTAGCACCGCCAAAATCACGTGCCAATCGCACATCGATACCCACTTCTACAACATCGCCGGGTTTGACAGACCTCTTACAGTGCGCTCCGATGATCTTTTCAATCATTGTTTTTGGCATCTATTCACCCTCCCGAATCAGTAAACCCTTCTCGAGCATCAGAAGAGGAATAAAGGCACCGAAGTCAGCCTGATGAATAAAGATCGTTTCTACCACCTGAGGTCTTCCCTCACCCTCCCTGGAATGACAGGCGATTATATTCACGACCTCAAAGGGAAGTCCCTCCTCTGCGGCAATGATGGCACCCGATATTGGATGGCGAGCGCACTTTCCACTATGACTCTTCCTGTATCCACCTGCACCATCGGGCTCTATCTCGAGCAACTTCCCGACATCGTGGAGTAACCCTCCGGCAATGAGGCGATCGAAGTTTATGTTGTAGGGAAAATCGGAATAGGTCTCTATCTGCGCCCTGGCAAGCGCCAAAGCTCCCTTTGTAACTGCAATGGTATGTTCAACGAGGTCTATACCTTTAGAGTGGATGAGTAATGTAAATGGTATCTTTTTTAAGTCCCCAACATCCTTCCAATTGCCCCGCCGACAGGCAAGAAGCCATGCCCTTACCACCTTATCTCTGAGGTTCGTATCTGAGATCTGGGAAAGCAGTTCACCAAAGAGTTCCTCTATTTCTTCCCTCGATATCATAATAATCCCCCCTTGAGTCAGCCCTTAAAACGACCTCAACAAAATAATCCCAAAATTATGTATTAAGAAACCACATGATCCGTCCATCTCAAGACCCGTATGGGCAGGATCCGTATGGATATGGACAAGAGTAAAAAGTTGGTTTGTTAGATTCTAACTAACTAACAAACTTACCAACTAACAAACTAACCACTGTGCTCTCGACTTTCTGTAGGCAATTATACCAGAAAAAAAACGATCTGTCAAGTTTTTTCTGTGGTTCTGTCTCTTCTATCACCTCAATTTGACAACCTTCACAGGTCTATATGCATCCTGTACGGATTTATTGCCTTTTACCCTTAGAAAGTAGACACCCGATTGAACTTCCTTTCCTCTCATATCCCTACCATCCCAAGTTACTTCAGTAATCGGTGACCGGTAATCCCTGCCTGCCGGCAGGCAAGGAGTAATCGGTAAGGTGCGGATGAGACGACCGGAGAGATCGTAGATATTCAAGGCTATCTGGCTATCTGGCGATCGGGCTATCGAGCTATTGGACATTGTAGCCTGATAGCCCGATAGCGTGATAGCCGTAGTTGTGCTGAATGGATTGGGACAGGCTTTTATTTTTGGCATGTTGCTCTTGTATGATTGATTTTCCTCTACCCCTATAGGATACCCTTCATACAAGTACATAACACTATACGGAGCTGAATCTCCTTGCGTCCATACTACATTACAATTAGCGACACTGGGGTAGTGCATATTCTCATCACCAAACACATCACGAAATTTGTAAGAACGATACCATCCACCCTGCATGAAATAGTAATTATGTGCATAAATGTCTTCGTATCCATCACTGTTATCTTCCCAGTATACATAACTCCATGTACCGCCCACGGTTGAAACCACGGGGTATCTCGAATCACCTTGTGTTGGCCATCCTCCCCCATTTCCCCCGTAGAAAAAGGCATCTGACTTTCCCAGCGAGCTGTCCTCCCAGGCAGCAGAGAGAACATCCTCACCATGAGAATAATCAAGACTGGGATGATGAAAAGGAATTCCTGAGCAACCAGCCAAACATTCCTCATCAGACCAGATTCCGTTATCAAGATACCTGTGGACGATACTATATGGACAGTAGATGAGAGAGTCATATCTTTCCCATATTACATGAACCTCATCCCCATTAAAAATACTAACTGACGGATACATATCAGCTGCATGGCTGTGATTACTCAAATTCAAAACTTCACTCACTGCAGTATCATAATAGGCGCAACAATAATAGATCTCACAATCCCCCGGCGTATCGTCCTGCCATACAATATGCATTTGCCCACTGTCATCAATTGCAATAGATGGTAGTGTAGAATGTCCTGAAGTGCGACAAATCAACTGGGGAATGCACCAGTCCAGGGGACACTTTAAGAATATATCTCCAAATCCTGAAGTATCATTGCCTTGTGAAACAACATAGGGCAAAGAGCCATATACATCAATGGAAGGACAATGTGCATTCCCGTAGACCGTTGCAAATAGAGGCTGAGCCTGCCATGTCGATCCTCTATCATAAGAATATGCAAAATAGCAGGTATCACTATTATAACTGTAGACTGCATACAGAGTATCCTCACCTAAAAAACCCATAGAAGCAATTTTTCGCCCATTACTATAGGCTGTGGCATAATCGACATGGGAAATACCTATCATAGATGCATCGCCCTGAGCAGGACAGGAGACTACACTAAAGAGAAGGAGCATTACCCCAAGGCAAAAAACACAAAAACCTTTCATACTCACCTCCTCGTTTTGCCTTTGTTTATATTTAATTCCTCTTTATATTATACTCATTATTTTATAAAATGTCAAGGACTTTTTGTATCGATATTAATCTGTTAATTCCGAGAAGAACCAACCTATGAACGCGAGTTAATGCGCTATCTCAAAATAACCATCTTTCTGGTAATCTTAATACCACCCGCTGCCTTTAATTGATAGAAGTAGATTCCACTGCCCACATCCCTGCCCCATTCATCTTTCCCATCCCAACCGACAGAATGAATGCCACTCGGCTTCCACCCATCTGTCAGTCTCCGAACCAGATGCCCCTGAATGCCATAAACGGTAAGTTCCACATAAGAATCATTTGGTAAAACATACCGAATAGATGTTAAGGTATTAAAGGGATTGGGATAGTTCTGTAAAAGGGCAAAATCCATCGATATGGGTATGGTGTCTTCCACACCCGTTACCTCGGTATAAGACCCGTAGATATTATAGTCTCCTTCCTTCTCAGACTGCCAGACCATCCAGACTTTATTATCTCCATAGGCAATTGATGGATAACCTCCACATGCACCGTAGTAATAATCCACCACGGCTGTATCATCCCACGTTCCCGAGCTGTAGGAGCCTCCAATTATAATATAATGCAGCATTTCAATCCATGTCTCTTCCCACCATCCAGCCCATAATCTTCCCTGATTATCCAAACATATAGCTTGATGCGGATTATGGTATCCACCTAATGTATCAGAAACAAGTGGAAATTCAATTATCTCTGACCACTCCATCCCATTGTGATATCGGCATAAGATCTTCCAATTACCAAAAACAGAATTCAGCCATGCTATCCAAACTTTTTGAGAGTCACTGCATAACATAGGGTAAGTGTAAGCAGATCCAGCGTAACCAACGCTAAGAGTTTCAGGTGTGGACCAGTTGGCCCCATCCCAATATTGAGCCCATATTACTCCACCATTATAAGCTACCCAGATATTTCCCTCATGGTTAGTTGTGATTCCCGCAGTAAAAGTTTCAAGAGTATCAGTAGTAGGAAATTTTTGCAATGTATCCAGATCGCTCCATTGAGTTCCATCGTAGCAGCTTGCCATATAACAACCACCATCTGCCCATACACACCAAATGTTACCTGCTGTATCAGAAGTAATAGCCGGATTATACCCCATAATCCTTGAATCAGGTGGGGTTGTATACCATGCAGGGCCTGGTGGCATCATATCGCAGAGACTGAGTCTAATATAACTACTCGAGTCTACCCAGGCTATTATCCAATCTGGTATTTCATAAGTACCTTTACATGCACTTGATGTTGTAACCTGAGGGATTTTACACTTTGCAGTGTCTATGAGAAAGACCTCCGACCAACCTCCAAACGGACGATAACATCTTGTCCATAGGTGATTTGAGTTATACCAGTATACCCATACGAAACCTACATCATCGATGCATATTGCGGGATGTGTATCATCTAAAGAATCGGGTGAAACACGGACGGGTGTAGTCCATTGCTGGACCACGAAGAGCAAAATTAAGAACAGATACATACACAGCTCACCTCCTAATCATTTATTTTATGTTCCCTTTGCCTGATTACATATAAGGTATTAATGTAAAAGTTTTTTACCAAATGTAAAAATTTAGACGGAGAGCCAAAGGTTCGGAATCATTTTACTGCTGTTGTGCGAGTGCAAATGGCACAAAAATTTCATTAGAAATTTCGCGTTATGAGGGTCGCTTATCCTGTTTTTCTTGATTTAAGGAGCAGAATATTCATCCCTAACCCCTTTTCGGCTGGTATCCAGGTATTTTGCAGCATCTGCAAACATTTTTCGATTCAATACTTCAATATCCATAAATTTTCCTCACTTAATATTTTTGATTTTTTGGGGCTGTGTCCATTTTAAATAACGGTCCCCGTATATACGCCTTCCCGAAGAAGCAGTCCTGAAGGGAAATAGCATGAACCTGCTTATAAGATGAAGTCAGGCAAGTTTGCTCCACCATCGTTCCTCATCAAAAGGCATAGACGGTCCAACTAAGGCAATGTAACAATTATCTGGCAGAAAAAGTTCACAGCATAGTTGTCGTATTTGTTCTTGCTCTGTGTTCCCCAGTTGTTTATGAATAGACTTAAAATCAGTGATCAATTTGTTCCAAGTCGCTCGCTTCGACCAAAATGAAATTATTTTCTCCGGATTGCCAGCATTTCGGAGGAGTTGAAGTTTATAAACTCGTTTAGCCCAAGAAAGTTCTTCCTCGGAGAATCCATCTTCCTTCAGCGTTTTCAGCAAATCGGATAGCGATACCCATATCGCTTCTTCGTGTTCCACCTCGGCAATCCCTAAATAAATACCAAAGCGTCCCGCATCAGAAAGAAGGCGTGTATCACTCTCAACCATGTAAGCCAAAGGGTCTTCTTGTCGCAAGATCCTGAAAAGACGAGAATTGGCGTAGTTACCCAACAAGATTGACAAGAGTTCATAGAGTAAAACGTTCCCTGTTGGGTTAAAGCGAAAAGCAACATAGAGCTCGGGATGAATGCCTTCTTTCTCTTGCTGATAGAATCGCACCTCTTGTTTATGCCGCCATATATCAGGCTGTTCCCCTGTAGAAGGGATCTCCGCCTTTGAAAGTGTATCTTGAATGGCACTTATTTCTATATCCCCGGCAATAAGCATGTGCGAATTCGCCGTATGGAAATACCGATGTTGATACTCTCTCAGATCCTCAAGCCGAATTGATCTCAAGGTCTCCCCGGTGCCCAGGCTGTTCAGCTCGTCTGTTTGGAAAACGAGGTCGTCAGCTTTGAGACGAACCCACTCCCAAGGGGTATAATCTGAGCTGTCGTTGGTGGCTCCCATAACAACCTTTCTTTCCCGCTCTACAGCCGCCTTGTCAAAACGAGGATTGTAAACCATGTCCAGAAGCACGGGTAGGATTTGCAGGAAATCTTCTTTGAGGGAGACGAAGAAAAAGATGGTGGCTTCCGCCAGGGTAGGACCATTGATTTCTGAGTCATATACCGCCGTCTCTCTATCAATGTCAGGATAGTTAACAGAGCCGAGATAATGGACGTGTTCCAGAAAATGACTAATTCCCAACAAGCGTGGGGGTTCATGTCGCCACCCAACTCGCACCAAGACCGAAGCGGCAGCTAACGGGTTTCCCGGCATATGATGTAAAACAAGCTTCATCGCCTGTTTCTCCCCTGCCTAATTTTATCTGACTTTAGCATGTCCGAGTTTAAGTTCATACACTCCTCCGATTCTATCCCCACCCCCCTTTTATCATTTTACTACCAATTTTATAAAATGTCAAGAAGTTTTTATCGGCACTGTAAACGGTTCGGCTGAGCTCACCGAAGACAGTGCCCAATCCCTACGGATCCGTATGGACCAACATTGGTCGGTGATTTTCCTGCCTACCCCCGCCAAGGCGGGACAGGCGACAGGTAGAGACGAGACTTATCCATACGGATCCTTCGGATACGAGAGTTTAAAAAGGGCGTACCGAGATAATAAAGGTCTTTAGTCTGCCTGCCCCGTTGCTACGAAGGAGCTTTACGGGGTGGTCTGATGTCTGTGGTCTTTTTCTGGTATTTTATTTCTATTTTTCAGCCCGCCCTGTGAAATGTGCAGCTATTTCATCAGGTGCCTGGCCCCAGATTTTTCCGTCCCACTATCTCCAGATGTCCAGCCCAAGGATAGAAAGCGGGATTGTCGTTGTATTTCAACTCCAAATGATAAAGCCATTCCTGGATTATGGGATCTTTCGATTTGAAACAAGCGAGACGGCGGGCGATAACGAGCTTTCCGATAATTCGCTCTACCGATAACCCGTTTGATTCAAACAACTCCCGGAGTTCATCCGGGGTGAAGGCATGGATAACATAGCAGAATTCTTCTCGCTCTTGAGGCATTACCACCTCACCCGTTTGTAAGAGCTGTTGGATGGCGTTATGGTCATCTTTTTTTCTCAGCCAATTCAATGCAGCCGCCCTGTTATCGACTGAGGCGATAACTATTCCACCGGGCTGAACAACTCGCACCAATTCTTTGACGGCGACGCGATGGTTACCGCAGTATGAGAGAGGATCGCCTTCACACAGCACCATTGCAAACTGCTCATCTCCAAACTCGGGCATACTACAAATGTCGGAAATTCTGATCTCAATTTGGTTATCTAATTTAAGTTCAGATACCTTTTCCCTTGCCTTATTCAGCATTCCCTCGGATATATCTGTCAGCACCACACGATAGCCCATTCTCGCCAACTCGATACTCCAGATTCCGGTTCCACCTCCGGCATCGAGTATGATTGCACCTTTATCGTTCGGGAGAAAACGCCGGATATTGTCCAAGGTTATTCTGTGATAGAGTGCAAAATGCTCGAAATAGTCAGAATCATAGGTCTCTGACCACCAATCATGATGTGCCGATACCTTTTTCATCTGTTCATTCATCCCCGCTTCCTCGTGACTCATGATTTCAGAAGTTTTTCGACAAGCTCCGCTGTTGTGCGAAGTTACTCATCTTCAAAGCTATATGATTTTTTAAAGGCTATTCTATTGTTTAGATAATCTATAATTACGACACATTGTTTAAGAAGATTGTGTCCAATAATTGCTGAACGTTTAAAACCTGATATTCTATTCACTTCACTTAAATCTAATACTATAGCTTTAACATCCACAAATGTTGCGTTGCCCAATTGTATTTTATCGATTTGATAGAAGTGTGTTTTCGTTTTGACACCTGATGCATCAACAGAAATGACATCATATCCCTCGACGATGGGCAAATTCAGTTTTTGCTGTAACTCCTGGCTAATGACACAGGTACCTGCTCCAGTATCAATAAGTAAATTATCCACGGGTTGTCCGTTTACTATTCCCGTCAGCATTATCTTGTCCCCTTTTAATTCAAAAGGGGTATATGAAGGCATAATAAAGCTCCCAAGCCCCCAACACCTGTAGCAGAAGTGCAGTTTTTGTGTAGAATAATCAATTTCTAATATGTAATTCTTAAGGAAATCATAACCAACGATTATATCTAACCGGATTCCCAGGAAATTGCTTAATCCTTCAAGATTATCAACCCTAACTTCAAGCGTATCAACTCCACTTGAACCTATTATAGGGAAAGGAAATCTCACTACATTTTTAATCCCCCCTAAAACACCGGCGGCTCCACCACTTTTTACTTTACCACAAACTTCATAATTGTGATTTAAAGACTCATCAATTATTACCATTCTGGCACCAGTATCAAGCATGACATTGACAATAGAATCGTTGAGCACAATTTTAAAAACAACTTTCCCGTTAACAACATCGAAATCGATACTGGATGATGCAAACAATGGGGAACAGAGACTAAATGAGAGAAAGAAACCTATATTTATTAAATAAGACTTCATTACTCTTTCCTCCCTTCCGCACATACTTTTTAGCTTCCCGTTTAAGCGTGCTTCTTAATTCTTTCCAAAGAATTAAGTAAAAACCAGTAATGAAAGAGGGAGGTTTCAAGTTTCTGATGGTTTTTGAATCTCTTTGAAATAAGTTCCCAGAATCTATCGTTGTGTCGTTTTTCGATTAAATGAACGAGTTCGTGATAGATTATATACTCTATTAGATATTCGGGAAGAAATTTCATCAAAGTATTAATCGTTAGATTTCTTTTGGAGCTGCAGCTTGCCCATTTTGTGCGCATCTTTCTGAAAAATATTTTGTTTGTATTGACCCCTAAGGTGTTTGAGAGGTCTTTAATATAGGTATTCACAAGAATCTTGAAGTCCTTTTTGTCCCTCTCGAAAATTTCTTTATCTTTGGCGTCTTTCAAGCAATCCGTAATGAATTTTTGCTTTTTGTTTATCCATCTACTGTGTCTCTCAATTAATTCTGTCGGATTTTTTCCAAACGGAAGGATAAGTTCCAGCCTTCCCGTCTTGAATTCAAGTCTCGGATATTTTATATTTCTGTATTTAACTTTGTACTCCATATCTTTAAGAACCATAATTTACAACACTATCAATAAGTTTTTTGTGTAATAAATCTATATCCGTAAGACTAAGGTTGTATTTGGTTCTGAATCCTCTAACAAACCTTCGCACCTTTCGCTCGATTGATTTTCTTATGGTTACCTGTGTAGGCCACCCTGGGAACATTGACTCCTGCAAATTTTTGTTTAATTCTTTTATATCGTTTATCAATGCTTCATCGCTCCCAAATTTCTTCTCGAGAATAAGGAGGGCTGCATGTTCAAGGTCAGAAAGTCCAAGGTTTCTTTGTCTCTCAGTAAGAGAATTCAATTCACTTAATATCTTAACCCCCTCGGTATACAATAGTTCATAATCCTTTGTCTTTTGCCGCCATAATTCCAGCATCTTTTCAACTCTTTCAGAGACAGATTCATATATAGGGTTTCTATGTCGATCAACCAGCACAAGCCGCTGTAGAGTAAATAAAATATTAGCTGCCTTTTCTTTTTTGCTTTTAACTTTCTCTTCTAATTTCCTCAAATAATCCTCGTCAAAACTGATTATCGGGAGTTCTTTCTCCAACTTCTCAACTTCTGTGGTCCGGTGTATGTATTTTAAGGTTTTGTCGTAATATTTCTGAATGTAGGCATTAATACCTGGTTTCCGATTGACTACCTTCATATAATAGGTAAATATTGACGATAACCATTTATAGATTTCAAAATATCGCAGTTTAATTTCATCTGGACCGAGTAGTTCGAAGAGTTTTCTTAGTTTTCTGTATTTTTGAATAAATTCCTCTTCCTTCTTTTCCTCTGATGTTATTATCTCGATTGTCTTCAAAAGGGTTTCTCTTTCATAGTTTAAGAGTAATTCTCCGAAGATGTACTCAAAATCCTTGATTAGATTTTCAAACTCTTCTCGTAAATAGTCGAAATCTGAGAGGACATATTCGATATCTTCAGTGCTGTACATCTCAAGTGCGCGTTTGAATTCTTTGAGTACTCCAACATAGTCGATTACAACACCTGCTTCTTTCAAGTCTTTGTAAGGTCTGTTAGTTCGTGCTATAGCCTGGAGTAGTCTGTGCTCCTTAAGGGGCTTATCAAGATACATATATTGTAGTATCGGCGCATCGAAACCAGTTAAAAGCATATCGGTTACAATTAGAATTCTGGGATAATCGTCCTCTCTAAATTTCTCGATTATCTTTTTAAGCATGCTTTTGTACTCCTCTCCACCATACCTTTCTCTTGCCTCTTTTACATAGCCATATATTATTTCCTTATCATCTCTTTCTGATGTCATAACCACTTCAGAGTATTCGGAAGGGAGGTGTTTATCGAGTGCCTTCTTATACTTGACACATGCTGTTCTGCTTGCTGCGACGACGAGCGCTTTGAATTTGCCGTCCACATTTTCCTTAAAGTGATTAGCTATGTCTTCTGCGATTGTGTTGACACGCCTATCATCTTCCAGGATAACATTTATTGTATTCAATCTTTCTTTTATCTTTTCCTCGACCTCATCCCTGAGGTTCTCTGGGATTTCTTCCAGTTCGACTTCGAGGAAAGTATCCAGCATATCTTTCTTCAGGTGGAGTTCCTCAAGTCTCGGCTGGTATACAATCTTAACTGTAAACCCATCTCTTATCGAATCTACTATAAAGTATCTATCAAGGTAAAGTTCCTCTTCCTCGGGATAGCTGAATTCAAGATAAGTGTCCCTACCATATTTTGGCTTTGATATTGGGGTTCCAGTGAGGGCGAAGAAGAATGAATTTTTGAGTATTGCTTTCATCTGTGCGGCGAGGATGCCATACTGGCTTCTGTGTCCTTCATCTACAAAGGCAATAACATTTCTTCGGTTCATTATGGTTTGCTTGTTCTCGGATACCCTTTCTAATTCTTTCTGTAAATCGCTGAGCTCGTCAGGCCTGAATTTATGGATTAGGGTGATGAATACACCTCTTTTACCTCTGTAATCGTCGTAGCTTAATACTTCTTTAAGTTCATTAGCTGACCCGATAACCTCAGGTTTCAGGATGTCCATTGAATAAAATTCATCAGAAAGCTGTTCTTTCAGTTCTAATCTGTCGACAATAAAAAATATCGTCGGGTTCTCCATTTCATTTAGGTAATATAACTTATTAGCCGCAAATATCATTGTCAGAGTCTTTCCACTCCCCTGCCAGTGCCACACCAGACCTTTATTCTTTTTCCCTTCGCCACAGAGATTTCTGATAACCCTGTCTACCATCTTGTTAGCTGCTCGATACTGCATATATCTTGTGATAACTTTTTCTGCATTTCCAAATTCAATTCGGAAGAAGAGGTAATTCTTAATTATATCAAGCAATTTCTCTTTTGAAAGCATTTCAATCAAAGACTCGATAGAATTTTTGGAATTTTCTCTCCATTCACCCGTATACACTGTATCCTGCCAGGGAACTACCGGGAAATATTTTGCTTTACTTTCGGCGGCGATACCAATCTGCACATACTTATATAGTTCCGGGACAGTATTTTCATAATCTTTTATCTGTCTATAGGCATCATACCAGCTCACGCCGATTTCTGTAGGATTTTTGCATTCAATATTAACCAGGGGGATACCATTGATATAGAGCATTATGTCGGTCCTGATCTTATCCTTGCCGTTATAATAAACCTGTCGGCTTACAATAAATTCATTATTCCCTGTCATCGCGAGCTTATGCGAAGCAATCTCCTCTCCAACGATGTCATTGCGAGCCGAAGGCGTGGCAATCCCATCCTTTCCATAGTCAAAAAGTTGCACATACTTTACCACCCGTTCCTTTTCAAACTTTATCGGGACACCAAACTTATAAAAATTCAAGATTCGCTTTGCTCCCTCAATTCCACCGACCGTCAGTTTCAACTCATTCAAAACCTTATTTATCTCCTCATCGCCAACATCAAGTCCTTTATTTATCCGCTGTATTGCCCTGATGAGGTTCGGTATCAGAAGAGGTTCTTCAAAACCCTCACGTTCCAGCTCATCAGCAGGCACAAACTGCCAGCCCTTAGCCTGTAACTGCTGGACTATATGGTCTTCAACGATTGATTTTTCAGTGAATTTCATTGTGTTTCCTTTCCGTCATTGCGAGCGACCAATCCACAGGATCTGTATAGACGGGAGCGTGGCAATCTCATACTTTCACCCTTCTTTTCCCCGTTAACAAATCATTCATCAATCCCTTTTTTATCCTTTCAAATTTTTGCTTTTTATCTTTCAATAATCCCAGCCGTTTATCCACAGTATCAAGAATTTCTGCAATTTTCTGTTGTTCTAAAAGTTGAGGAAGTGGAATTTCCAACTGCGATAGAACTGCAGCATTTAGCCCCTTTTTTAACTGTCCTTCTTTCCTTCTGTTAACTTGAGCCCAGTAGATCGAAGACTGTGTGAAGAAATATAAAAATTTTGTATTTATATTTTTTGTGGGTAGAAGTCTTATCAAATATGACGCAAACACTCCTTTAATGTCTCTGCCAACGTAACAGGTTTTTCCAGTAGTAGAGCCTATTCTTGCAAACAAAATGTTACTTTCATTTAATTTATATTTTTTAAAACCACTATCGTTTATTGTGCAATACGGAACTTCATCCCAACCTATAGATCCATCTTCTTTTATATCAGTAATTCTTAAAAATTTAATGCCTGTGTCCGTCTTTTCACTCGATGCTGTAAATCCATACTGTAGCGCGCCAATTTCACCTAATTTCACGACCCCCCATTCCTTAGGTATTCTGCCAATTTCGGTATCCTTAAATTCCTTATGTCCTATCCCTTTAGTCAGAAGTTCCTGCATCAATCCTTTTTTAACTCTCTCGCTCTTTTCTATTGCTTGCTCAATCTTCTCAATCGCCTCATCCACCGTGCTCAAAACCTCCGCAATCTTTTGCTGCTCGGGGAGAGGGGGGAAGAGGATTTTAAAATTCTCTATTCTCTCTTTAGACAGTTCCTTAAAAGTGCTACCTGCACTTAACATTTTAAGGTTATGCTTTTTATTGTCCAAATAGTAGCAATAAAATTCAGGATATATTGTTGTGAAGTTTTTGGGAATAAGGCCTTTACAACCTTGATTAAAGGTAGCGTTATCTAAAAGAATAGCTATATATCCAACGGGAGCTCTAGTCGAGAGTATTAGAGAATGTTTTGGCAACAAAGTCAATCCAACTTGTTTAAGTGCTTTTTCTGTTATCTTCCTTTCACTTTTTTGTATATAAATCTTTCCCTTCAGCCCGCTTAAATCAGTGGGAGTTATCCAATTTATGAAGCCTTCCTTCCAATATTCGTCTTTCTTGGTTGAAGGAGTGGTTCCTGTCTCAACTTTAAATAAATCAGCCACTCTCACTACATCCCACCTTTGTGGAATTTTTCCAGTCTCTGTTTCCCTATAATTGTTTTTTGCCTTCATTATTTTCTTTCTGATAAAAATCCGATTTTTTTTATTGGTTTCTTGGGGGGTGATATGAGCTTTTTGATAGCGTCAAAAATTATCTTGAAATGTTTGTCATATCTCTCCTCTAATTGATCTATTCTTCTTTTTAATTCTGCATATCCAATAGCCATCTCGCGCATCTTATTAAACACACGCATAATTTGTATATTTACTTGTATAGCAGTATCACTATTTAATACACTTGAAAGCATTGCCACACCATTTTCAGTAAATGCATTAGGTAGTTTTCTCACTCCTACCCAACTTGAAGTCGCAAAATGCGACTTCAAGATGTCAAATTCTTCTTTGTTCAATTGAAACATGAAATCTTTAGGAAATCGCTTCTTATTCCTTTTAACTTGCTCATTCAATCTTTTAGTGGGAACGCCATAGAGTTCAGCTAAATCTCTATCTAACATAACCTTTTTCTCTTTTCATCTTCTTAGTTTAATCGTCCGATAATCATCCGATAATAAGTAGACCTTCCTAAACCCTCGCGTTTAAGAATTTTTCTATTCACCAACATCTGCAAATCTCTATGAGCTGTATCCCAGCCTACTTTGCACAATTCTCTGTGCTCCCTGTTTGTTATTTTACTGTGTTCTTTTACATACTCAATTGCTTTCCTCTGCCTTTGTTTTTACATTATTGCCAACTTTGTTTTTTTAATCTTACTTCGCTTTTGCATTATTTTTTTCTTTATAAAATCCAATTCTCCTTTGCGATTTTGCAGGCGGTGCCATAAGTTGACGGATTGCCTCAAAGATCGCCTTTATCTCCTCGTCATGTTTTTCTATTTTTCTTTCAAGTTCACCTAATTTATATGCAAGCTCTTTATGAGTAGATATGATTTCGCGTAATTTAACAAATGTTTTGATAATAATGATGCTTATTTTTATCGCTCTTTCACTTTTTAAGACACTCGCAAGCATTGCCACGCCATGTTCTGTAAATGCGTATGGCAAAGTACTTGAATGTTTCATTGTCCCGAACCGGTGACAAATTGTCACCAGTTCATTTTTTTCCTCCCTAGTTAGTTTGAACATGAATTCCTCTGGGAACCTCAGAATATTGCGCTTTACTTGTCTGTTTAAATACTTTGTCTCAACTCCATACAATTCAGCAAGGTCCCTGTCTATCATAACTTTATATCCCCTTATTAAAAAGATCCTTCGTTCAATGGTTTCTTGAGGAATCGGTTCTTCCATAATTTAACTCCTTTAGGGTCACAATTTATAACCTTGTTGAGGATGAGATTGCTTCGGCAGTTCCCTCGCTTGTCCCCTCACTTCGTTCGGGGCTTCGGCTCGGGACATGCCTCGCAATGACAGGAGGCTATACCCCACACAATGATTTGGAATAAAGGAACGCAATTAGTGCATACAGAAAACATCCAAAATGAAAACACAATCGTGAACCTAATTGTGAAGTTAATCGTGAAGACTTATTCCAACACATAGTGTACGTTCCTTCCCTTACCCTTGGATTTCAATACCTGTGATTCTACAAGTTTATTTATTTCATCCAATGCCGCTCGATTTGAAAGTTTGAACATTTTCCTTACTTCTCTATTAGTTATTTTACCGTGCAAGTTAATATGTTCTACAATCCTCATCTGTCTTTCAGTTAAAGCAATTTGTCCTCTTTTTGTTTTTCTCAATCTTTCGCTACTCAATCTTATAATCCTTCCCTTTACTGCATCGATACTTATGTTTACACCCTCAACAAAATATTCCAACCAATTGGTTAGATCCAGAGTCTTTTGGTCAACGCTTTG
>DFBT01000078.1 GCA_002366725.1 Caldifarciminota bacterium UBA3073 | reverse complement strand
TGAATTGGATGAGAACCATATTTTCTTATGTTTTCCATCAGTAATAACTACTTTAACAGTGTACACTACTTCCTGCCCATTAAGGTAATTAAGACTTCTCTGGTAAGAACCTTTCAGGAAAATTTTTCATATGTAACGCTCTCTTTCAGACTATTCCTGTATTTTTCCACACACGAACAGGCGGGGTATCCAAGGGGAAGAAGTGCCACCACCTTACATCTATCCGGTATCTCGAGTATCTCCTTTATCTTGCTCTGATAGAATGCCCCTATCCAGCAGGTCCCGAGTCCGAGTTCCACCGCCTGTAGAGTCATATGGTCAACGGCAATTGCAACATCAACTGCGTAGGCTGGCACTCCGCATCTCATAATGTGAGAGGGCTCTGTGGATACCGCGACGATAACAACCGGTGCCTCTGCGATAAATTCCTGATTGGCGGCAGCCTCCGCCAGTCTCTCCCTCGTTTTTTTATCCCTGACAACAATAAACTTCCAGTTCTGCTCGTTCTTCGCAGATGGAGCAAGTCTTGCTGCCTCAAGTATGAGTGTGAGTTTCTCCTCCTCAACGGGTTTATCAAGATAAGAGCGGACACTACATCTACCCCTTATGGCATCTTTGACAGTCACGACACCTCCATCTTCTCAAACGCAGATATGCTAAGTCATCGCGCTATTGGGTCATTGGGTTATTGGGTCATTAAAGGGCTGAAAGCGAATGACATAATTGCCTGATAACTTAATTACTACTTCTGTTCATATCTAATTCTTTTTTTTGGTACGAATTAAATACTTGCCTATAAGTGGTTATGCCCCGTATTTTTTGAGCTTCAGTCCGTATGCGAGCATCAGGGGAATTACATCGAGCGACGGAAATCTCCCGAGTCCTCCCCCCGCACAATCTCTCTCTGTAAAGCTCTCTATACCGTCGGGTATGACAAATTCCGAGAAAAGCAAAAAGGGATTTGGATGCCAGGAATGCGCTTTGAGAACCGCTGGGGTGGAGTGGTCACCGGTAACCACCATGACATCCGGCGAAAGAGAGAGTACCTCCGGTATTATGCCGTCAACTTTCTCTATTAATTTTACCTTTCCATCAAAATTTCCGTCTTCGCCGAGAGAATCTGTCTTCTTTACATGAAAATAAAAAAAATCAAAATTATTCCAGTTTCGTTTCAATGTCTCCGCCTCATCATATATGGTATCTCCCGTTTTCAATACCTCCATACCCACCAGCTTTGCAAGTCCCTTATACATCGGATAAGTGGCAATACAGGCGGGAGAGAGTTTGAACCTCTCACCCATGGTGGAAAGGCAGGGGTATTTTGCAAAACCCCGAAGCAAAACCATATTTGCGGGGAGTGAAAGTACTTCCTTCGCCCTCTTTATAAATTCCCTTACTATCCTTGCAGTCTTCTCAGAATCTTCCGTTATTGCCTTGCATTCTATTGGTGGATTCCCCTCCTCCTGCGGGTCGGTTTCGAGCACATTTGGATAAAGTCCATCACCCCTGAATAGAACTACAAATCTGTGTTCCTTTCCGGGATGTATAATGATATCTACATCTTCGATCTTCTCAATATGCTCTCGCAGGATGTCGCAGATTTTCTTGTTCTTCTCCGATGGAATCCTACCTGCCCTCCTATCCACAATAATTCCCTTCTCGTCCATCGTCGCAAAGTTTCCCCTCACTGCGATATCCCTCTCTGTGAGTTCCATGCCGACTCCGAGTGCCTCCAACACACCTCTCCCTATCTCGTATTTAATGGGGTCGTACCCAAAGAGGGAGAGATGAGCAGGCCCCGAGCCGGGGGTTATCCCGGTGGAGACGGGGTCGGTCAAGCCGAGTATTGATTTTTTGGCGAGTGCATTGAGATTGGGGGTGTTTGCGTTTTCAAGTTCTGTTTTCCCATCACGCGGTGCCCCACCAAGTCCGTCAATGACAAACAGAAGAAGTTTCCTCCCGTTTTTCAGTGCAAGTTTATCAATCAGCTCCATAAATTCTCCTTGGTTTATTTAGGACGCAGATAAACGCAGATTAACACAGATAATTCAAAAATACGAATCTAACACTGAAAAACTTGGATCATTAGAGTAGTTATCTCTTACCTATCTAATAAACAGTATCAAAATTTTAATTGCTTAAAATTCCACATACTTTAACTCTTTATCCTGTTCACCCCGTTAAATAATTTAGAATAAATACCGAGATATTACTATAAGGCGACTCTATTTAACGGGGTAAATCTGCGTTCATCTGCGTCCTATTTAATCCCATAACTTTTGAAGTCGGCGATCTCCTGGAAAAGGGAGTGGACATAACTCAAGAGGGCGAGCCTGTTGTTCTTTATCTTTTGGTCGCGAGCCATAATGAGAATCTTGTCAAACAACTTATTTATATGCGGCACGAGGGCTCGCAGTAAAAAAATCGCATCTTTAAATTTCTTCTCCCGGATACATCTCTCCAAATTTTTTCCCGTCACTCTCGCCTCGGAAAACAACTTTTTCTCCTCGGGTTCCTTAAGATACTCCTCCACCACTCCTTCCCCTACCTTTACCCCCTTCAATATGTTGTTCATCCTCTTTGTTACCATTACAATATCCTGAATATCACCCGCGTCCACAATGGAGTCTGCTATCATCTTCATCGTAAGAATATCCTCTCTCGGTGATATACTCATAACTACATTATATGAAATTCCCCTATCAAGAAGATATTGTCTGCACCTCTGAATAATAAAATCAAGCACCTGAGCAGAGTACTCCTTACCATAAAGAGAGAAGGATTTTCGGATCATCGCCTCAAGTGGGATGGATAGGGACCTCTCCAGGAGGACTCGCACAATGCCATTGGCATCTCTTTTCATACCCCTCGGGTCCTTCGAAGATGTGGGAATACCGGAGACCATGTATCCACCAACAAGTGTATCTACCTTATCGGCGATGGCAAGAACCCTGCCCTCTTTCGTCTCGGGAAGTTCATCGTTGGCAAATCTCGGAAGATAATGTTCCCCAATCGCATCTACCACCTTTTTATCCTCTCCCTGTCTTTGTGCATATTCTGCTCCTATAATTCCCTCAAGTTTTGTGAACTCCTTACCATCCTTTATCATATTGGTTGTGAGGTCTGTCTTTGAGAGAAGAGCGGCGCGCCTCAAGGAGGTTATATCCACTCCTTCCACCCATTTGCACAAGAAAGAAGAGAGTTCGACGAGTCTTTTGGTCTTATCGTAGAGACTTCCAAGTTTTCTATCATATATCATCTCCTTCAGATCCTCCACCCTCTTGTGGAGTGGGACTTTCATATCTTCCCTCAGATAAAATTCCGCATCTTCTAACCTCGCTTGAAGTACCTTTTCGTTACCCTTTCTTATTGCATCTACATCACCGTGTGGATTGTTAGCCACAGAGATGAAATAGTTTGTCCCCTCTCCCGAGCGCTCTGTCCAGAAATATCTCTGGTGCCCTTTGAGTGCAGCCCTTAACACATCGTCCGGCAGGGATAGATAGGATTTATCAAATTCCCCGATAACGGCAAGTGGCGATTCCACCATATTCGTAACTTCCAGAAGAAGCTCATCATCCCCAATGGGTTCTACATCCTTTTCTTCTGCTATTTTTTTAATTTGTGACTCTATCTTCTCTTTTCTCTTCAATGGGTCGGCAATTATAAGATTCTCTTGTAGAAGTTTCCCGTAATTTGATGGTTCGTCGATCGTCGTATTCTTCTCCCCCCTGAGCATACACGATCTTCTGCCCGAGACCACACCCGCAAGTTGAAACTTCACCATTTTTTTGCCGAACAGACACACAATCCACCTGATGGGACGGGCAAACCTCACACCAGAGGATTCCCACCTCATAGTTCGCGGAAACTCAATTCCCCCTAAAATTGAAGGGATAGAATCCCTGAGTATATCTAATGCATCACATCCCTTTTCTCTCTTCTCTATTCCGATAACCTCCTTCTTTCCTTTCTTTATTATCTTCACCTTCTCGGGCGATACACCGTGCGCCCTTACAAATCCGACGAGTTGTGAAGTCGGTTTATCATCCTCGAAGGCAATCTCTTTCGGTGGACCCGTGATTACAGTCACTATATCTTCCCCGTATAAGGAAACATCTCTTATTAGGATAGCGAGTCTTCTTGGGGTATAGAATTTTTTCGTGTTGCCGAAATGTATTAGGCTATCTCTCAAACAGCCGGTAAGCAACTCCTCAAGGCTGTTAAGCCCGGGCTCGAGATATGATGCGGGGATTTCCTCCGTACCTATTTCGAGTAAAAAATCCTTAGTCATATATTTTTAGGACGCAGATTAAAATATAGTGATTAGGTAATTAGGCCATTGAAAGTAACCCATTACCTCATAACTACTGCCATATTAGCTAAGGTGAGTATGCTTTCTTCTCTGAACCACAAGCGTCATTGCGAGGGAACTGACGAAGCAATCCCATTGAGATTCCTCGTTTCACTCGGAATGACCCACGGGGTCAGATTGCTTCATCCGTACGCATTCGCAATGACAAGTAGAAATGTAACATACCTTATTTGACAAAGCGCTACAATCTAAAATCTGTAATCTGTCTCATAGCGTGATAGCCCGATAGCCTGATAGCCCTATCTTCACCCCATCAACCAAATCTATAATCTGCATCGCTTATCCTCTCCCCCACCTTCCCCGTTAATTTTCTTATCCTCGCCATCAAGTTCTTCCTCTCCTCCGGTGAGAGCGCCCTCCTTGCGTCAAGGAGATTCAATATGTGTGAACATTTTATGCAATAATCGTAGGTGGGAAAGAGGAGGCCCACCTCAAACAATCTTTTTGCCTCTTTTTCATACCTCTCAAAGTCAAATCGTAAAATCTCTGTGGATGCCTCTTCAAAGTTGAATCTTGAGAATTCCTCTTCCCTCTTTTTGAACAACTCTCCATACCTTATATTACTACTCCAATCGATGTCGAATACAGAATCCTTCTCTTGAAGCAACATACATATCCTTTCAAGACCGTATGTAATTTCAACGGGAATAACCTCGAGTTCAATTCCAGCCATCCTTTGAAAATATGTAAATTGCGTTATTTCCATTCCATCGAGCCACACCTCCCATCCAAGACCATACGCACTGAGTGTTTCCTGCTCCCAGTCGTCCTCGACAAACCTTATGTCATGCGATTTTATCCTTATGCCAAGTGAGGCAAGGGAGGAAAGATAAATATCCTGTATGTTGTGAGGAGCGGGTTTCACTATCACCTGATACTGGAAAAATGCCTGAAGACGATTGGGATTTTTCCCATACCTTCCGTCCTTTGGTCTTTTTGATGTCTCTATGTATGCAATCTTTGCGGGTTGTCTGTCAAGAACCGTAAAGAATGTCAGGGGATTGAATGTGCCCGCACCGACATCACCCGGATAGGGAATTCCTATGAGACATCCCCGTTTCTTCCAGAATTTCTCAAGTCCCGATATGATATCCTGAAATAACATTTAAGAAAATCCCAATCTCCCACGAAGGACACGAAGAACACTAATTTTTAAAAAATTAAATATAACAGGAATTTGCCTGCCCCGCCTTGGCGGGGTAAGAAACTCTAAAGTGACAGATTATCATTTTTTTAAAAGATTCTCTTACTTGTCCCGTCCAGTCCCTGTTTAAATAATTCAGGTCAAAACTGCAATCCAAAATCTAACATCTAAATAATCTGCGTTTACCCTGTTAAATAAGACACTGTCGGAGATTACTAAGCACTCAACTTTGTAATTATTTAACGGGGTTAATCTGCGTCCAAAAAATAAGTTAAAAAATCTGTGTCACTTATTTGGGGGATTCAAGCCAGAGAGCAGTTGCCTTGCATTCTCCTCGTCTTCCTTTTTCACGAGCAATTTTATCCCCCTCACGAAGGTGAGGTGTGGACCCATACCCCCAAAATCATCCCTTCTCATGAAGACCCGTATTCCACTGGATTTAAGGAGAGAGGAGGCAAGTTCCGCATCTGCTTCACTGAAGTATGTTTCGAGCACAACAAATTCATTTTCCATAACACGATTGTAGAGACGACCTTTACAGTTGTCAGAAATTATCGGATACGCGCACATAAGATGCGAGGCAAGTAGCTCCTGTTTCTACATTGCGAGCTTCACGAACCGAAAGTTACCATAAGGCAACTCTGCGATTAATTATACACCAAAAATATGTATTTGTCAACATAAATTTTCCTATAAAAAGAATGCGTTCTGCAAAATAGAAAATCGGGGATAAATAATTAAGAATAAAATTAACAGGGATTGAAAGAGAAACTTATCCATACGGATCCGTAGGGAAGAGATGAGAATGAAAAGGTAAAAAAATAAAAAATCTTTCTCTTCCAATCTCTTAAAATCCCTATCCAGTCAGATTTTTGGAATTTTTTACTTGACAAAAGGTGATTTTTGTATTATAATATTGTTAGTTAGATAAAGTTTTGTTTCTGGGGACCAAACCTCCCAGAGGGAGGTATATGAGAGTCTCATCTCTCATCTCTGGTACAAATCCTGTAAAATACGGTATAATTTGCAGGGTAAACAAAGAGTATTATATTTTTTCACCCTCAATCCTTAAAATATACAGGGTTGGGGGTATTTTTATTTATTCCTGTGGGTTCTTTTACGCAGGGTTTGTAAGGTTCGTTTAGGAAAACCCTGCGTATCAGGTGATATGCAGGGAATAAAGATGAAGTTTATACTTGGGGGGAACAGTATGGGAATGAAAATTATAGAGAGTAGGCACTTGCTAATATCTTTTGTTTTAGCCTTTTTGGTGTCCTGCTCCTGTGACAAGAGTCCCACGTGTGATGGTAATCACTATGACCCGAGGAATGTATCAAGGAATGAGGGTCTCTCATACGGTGCTTCTCTTGCAGTGGACGATAAAGGAAATATTCATCTTGTATGGGCTGATTCTACCCCTGGGAATTACGAGATACTTTATTCCACAAAGAGTTCTGGTGGAGACTGGTTTGATCCTGTAAATATTTCAAACACAGACATTGAATCAACTTGTCCCGAAATAACAGTAGACCCTTCTGGCAACCTTCATGTGGTATGGGGAGAGGGGGGATTCTACACATCCGAGACACTAGGCGTTTACTATTCAATGAAACCCTATGGAGAAAATTGGACTATCCCTATGGAGATTGCGAACAGAGGGGAAATGCCGGATATAGGAATTGATGCGAGCGGAAATGTGCATGTAACATGGCTGGGATGGGTTAGTTATAGGATGAAATCTGCAGAAGGTATATGGATGCCCAAAGAGGATGTTTTTCCCTTTGGTATTAATCACGACCATGCAGTAAATAACCAAGGAGATGTGCATGTAGTATGTGATGGACCGGGAGCGAATGGTGGGGGTGAAAACATCAGCTACACTATGAAACCCTTTGGTGGTTCCTGGGCAGAGCCTGAAAATATATCAGAGAGTTTGTCTCGCTCATGGGCTCCTACTATTGCAGCAGATGATGGGAATGTGTATGCAGCGTGGAAAGAGGTAAGACCGGGTGTTGATCAGATTTTCTTTAGGATATGCTCCTCGGATGGCTCATGGTCAGAGATAGACAGTCTGCCTGATATTGTGGGAGACGCTACTGGTCCTGAGCCAGCAATTACTGCTGAAAACGGAAATTTACATTTTCTATGGGGGGCAGCGATTGATGGCTGGGATATATACTACAAAGTTAGGAACAGAGACGGCTCTTGGTCGGAAAGTTTTAATATTTCAAACACTGGTGAAGCTGGGCCCGCAATAGTGGTCGTTGATACTTATGGAAATCTCCATGTAGCGTGGAGTGATGAGAGTCCAGGGAACTACGACATTTTTTACACCGTGATTAGCACACGGTGAAAGGAGGATATAAAGACGATGTTTATGCTTGGAGGTCACAGTATGGGAATAAAAGTTATAAAGAGTGTGAAATTATTAATATCTTTTGTTTTGGTCTTCCTGGTATCCTGCTCCTGTGACAAGAGTCCTACGGATGGTGGTAATAATCACTATGACCCGAGGAATGTATCGAGGAATGAGGGGAAGTCTTTAGTTCCGTCTCTTACAGTGGATGATATTGGGAATGTTCATCTTGTATGGGCTGACTCTACTCCTGGAAATTACGAGATACTCTATTCAATGAAGGGTTTGGGTGGAGACTGGTCTGAGCCTATGAATATATCAAACACACCTACTACATTAAAAGGTCCAAAGGTAGCAATAGACCCTTCTGGTAATCTGCATATTGTGTGGGTAGAGGAATTGAGTATAAATCCGTATATTCGAGATATTCTCTATTCTATGAAACTCCCTGGCGACAGTTGTTCTACGGCAATAAATATTTCAAACACAAGCCCTTATCAAGGTGCTGACTTACCCGATATAGGAGTTGATGCAAGTGGAAATGTGCATGTAGTATGGTGGGAACTTACGGCTATGTATAGGATGAAGAACGCCGGCGGTACATGGAACCCTGTAGAAAGTACTCCACTTTATGGTCGTAACCTTGCTATGGTTGTGAGTGCAAATGGGGATGTACATTTAGTAAGTGAAGGAGGAAGTTACTCGGATATCTACTACACTATGAAACCTTCTGAGGGTTCTTGGACAGAGCCCGTAAAGATATGCGAGACTCCCTTCTATTCGTGGACTCCGGATATTGCAATTGAGGATGAAGGCAGTCTGTATGTAGTCTGGGCAGAAGAACAGAAGGGAATGCTCTATTTTTCTGAGAAATCAGATTCAGGAACTTGGATGGAGGCAGACAGCATTGTTAAAACCAAAGATACGCAGTTACCCTGGGCTTGTCAGCTAATTGCGGAGAATCAAGGCATTCTTCATCTGTTATGGAGCGAGAGAACAGAAGGAGGAGATGTATATTATATCACCAGAAGCGGAGACGGCATTTGGTCAGGAATGGCTAATGTCTCCGAAACTTCTGGAAACTCCCTTTGCCTTTCTATATCACTCGATGCATCAGGGAGTCTTCATATCGCCTGGCAGGATGAGACACCGGGGAAATGGGATATTTTTTACACCATGATACAAACAAGATAAACGGGGGTTATATGAAACGAATAGGGTTGTACCCCATAGGAGCAGTGATGCTCTGCACGGGGTCAGTTTATGGCTTTGACCCTGCGACGCATATGTATATCGGGTCACAGACATTTGATATCTGGCAGGATTTTGACCCTGATTTTTATGACTGCCTTGTTGGAAATTATGGTGTTCCCTATATAGAGATGATGACAAGGAAGTTCTACTATATAGGTCTTATGTTGCCAGATATCCTCTCGGAGGAGTCACAGGGTTGGACAAGGACACTAATCAACGAGTTATACAACATAAGAGACCACATTCCTGGCGGACCGCTTCATATAGAAGAGCATACAAAGAACAATGTCCAGACGCCTATCATATTTGATCCGAATCCCAGCAATGATCTTAGCAAGATAAAAGAGATGGCTGAATGGGCAAGGGACCAAGACTTTCCGTATAACTTTGATCATTACCAAAAAGCACTTATCTACGGTGCATATATGCACCTTATCCAGGACCTCTATGCGAGAACGGTCGTGCAACCATCAAGATTTGGCTATGGGTATGCCATCGAATCTGATTCTGCGCTATCCTTGCCGCTTCTTTTTCTTGCAGAATGCTATCACGATATATTTACCCCTACATACATTCCAAATTGGAATTTTATCAGAAGCGATCTATACAAAGGAGCTTTCCTCAGAACAGGAGGTGATCACGACCCAGAGGACTGGATAAACATGGGCATTTCGAATTGGGGATATTTAGATTTCTGTTGTGTATACGATGCGGACGCAATCTCACATGGGGGGTGGCAAAATTATGATTTTCTGCCAGTTCAGAGGTTTGTCGAGGCTGCGTATGCTGTTGGTTACAATACAGACAATCTAACTCAAGAGAGGCTTGAGTCATATATACATGGCCTCGGCCTCGGAATGTTCTTCGCCTACGGATACGAGAGAGATTTCAGTAATCTTGGCGGAGCATTCACCCATCCGAATTGGGCGCCTATAGATATCATTGAGTTTGTGGGAGAGATAGGCCATGAAGAGTGTAGTTTCAGAATATGTGATATTCCCATCCTTGAGGACTTGGTTGACTGGATAATTTGGCGTTTTATCTTTAATGCTGGATTCCCTGCACTCGATATAATTCTTGACTTCCTCGCTATAATTCCATCTTTTCCTGACCTCTCCCACCCGTGGCCATATTACTTTGAGTCAACCGATGGTCTTGATGACTTGTGGGAGGCAGTTGTATTGGCAGGCGAAGACACACCCGAATTAGAAACACTATATCGGAGGGCACGGCGGGAATTGGAATACTGGGAGAATTATGCACAGGTGAAGAAGCCGAATCTCAGGGCATCCTATAATGAAGAACCGACAAATGTAATGGCTATAGAGAACAGGTATCGCAATACCCTTATGGGCTCTGAAAATCTCAACTATACTATGGATGGAATGAGCGTATGGAATCTATCGAGAAAAGCTGGTCTCCTGGGAGGGATGTATCCTGTTGATGGAAATTACTATGGACAGCCCGGTGTTATAGATATGTGCTTTGAGGAAGATGGAAACTTGGTATATACCGAAACGCCAATCTGTGTGGAGGGCAACCCCAGCTACATTGACCTCAAATATGACCTCGTGACATTTGGACCAAGTAAAGTGAAAATATCCGGGAATGGCGAGACAGAGTTGACTTATACCGACCTTCCCGGCCCCTCTCGTCAAACTTCCACTCTTCCAGTAAATGCCCAGGACGCAATAAATCAGGGAATTGAGGAACTCTCATTCAAAGCAGAAACACAGGCACAAGATGGACCTTATTATACTGTTATGTTCAATTCCGATTACAGGGATGCGTATAACTCCACTCCAATCATCTATGATAATCCCACATACGACTCACTATTCAAATCCGGTGACCCAACGAGAGTCGCTGGCGAAAATCCTCATTCACATCCAGGGGTATACTGGCCCTATGTGCTTCCAATGACACAAGTTTTGGCCCGTCCTACAAATCTCACTGCCAAGGCTAACTCCTATACCAGCATAATACTTAACTGGCAAGACAATTCATCTCTGGAGACCTCTTATAAAATAGAGAGAAAACCAGAGGGAGGGAGCTGGAGTGAGATTGGAAGTGTGGGACAGGACGAAACTACCTTTACAGACAACACGGTTTCATCCCGCCAAAAATACTGGTATAGAGTCAGGGCTTGTAACGAAACCCTCT
>DFBT01000001.1:7839-13243 GCA_002366725.1 Caldifarciminota bacterium UBA3073 | reverse complement strand
TTCTAATCCCATATTTCCTCAATATCCTTTATCTCCGAATACTTAAATACGGGTCCGTCTTTACATACAAAGTACGGTCCCAGGGCACAGTGTCCGCATTTACCAATGCCACAGGACATATTCTTCTCCATTGACAGATAGATGTTTTCGGGTTTATATCCAATCTCGAGAAGTTTAAATGCCCCAAACTTCATCATTATCGGGGGACCACAGACAATAGCTACCTCATTATTAAGTTTTACCTCGTCAAACAAAACGGTAACGACCCCGATCCTACCTTTCCAGACACCATCTCCCCTGTCCACGGAACGGTGAATCTCTACTCCCTCTCCCTTCCAGTCGGCAAATTGACCTTTGTACACGATGTCCTCTGGAGTCTTTGCACCATATAGTAAAAGTATCCGCTTGAACTTGCTCTTCAGAGCTATAAGTGTCAGGAGCAAAGACCTTAAGGGAGCCATTCCCACCCCTCCACCCAGGACTAAAATCTCTTTCCCGTAGAATTCTTCAAGCGGATAACCCCTGCCGAGCGGACCCCTTATCCCCACTAAATCACCCTCTTGCAGGCAATGTATTGCCTTTGTTACCCGTCCTGCCTCCATAATAGTGATATCCATTTCATCCCTGGTAAAGGGAGAGGATGATGGGGTAAAAGGTGCTTCGCCAACCTCGCGAACTGTAAATTGAACAAACTGGCCAGTTTTAAATTCGATCCTCTCTTCGGGTGCCAGAGTGAATGTCTTTATATTGGGAGTTTCTTCCACCACCCTCTTTACTTTGGAGATTATGGGTTTATAGGGATTAACCATAGACAAATTAAATATCAAAAATCAAATATTAAAATTATTTCTTTCAGCCACTGATTGCACAGATTAACTCTGATTAACAAATTAAAAATGATCGGACAAACCTCTTAAAATCAGTGTAATCTGTGGCAATTTTTAATTTTCGGTTTATGTTTTTGATATTACTTTTCACTTCTTGCTCAATTTCAACAGGACATCTCTAAAATTTATTCCACCCAAACACGCGGAAATGCATCTTCCACAACCAAAACAGCCCCTCAATCCAAATCTCTCGGGCGAATATTCAAACTTACATTTTAATCTGTAAATAAATCTCTTGTCGAGTTCCTTTCTCGGATTTGCACCTCCCGCCACGCGCGCATATCCGGGATACTGGCAGGAATCCCAAAAACGAACTTTTTCAAAATTCTCTCCTTCTCCGAGCAGAAAACAGAAACAGGAAGGACATATATTGGTACAGGCTCCACAGGATACGCATTTTTTAATCTCCTCGACAATCTCCGCGCGTTCTATGTTCTTCTCGATTTCTATCTTCTCACCGCTTATCTGCTCCTTTATTGCCTCCCTTCTCCTTTTCCTTTCTTCTACTTTCTCGGAATCTGCGGGAGAAAAAAGGGCTCGTTTCACTTCCACCAATGCCTCGCCCCTACTACTTCCCATTTCGACTAAGAATCCACCCTCCACCTCTGACAGATTCAGGTCAAACCCCTCCTCCGGGTAGGGGTTGTCTCCGAGGAGTGTGCAAAAACAATTTCCACCAGGATATGTGCAGTCTGCGGAAATTATAAATACATCATCCCTGAAAAAGGGGTCTACGAAGTCCCCCTCCCTGAAGACCTTTTTCAAAAATAGCAATCCCCTGAGGTCGCATGCCTTTATACCGACCACTGCCCTTTTAATAATATTTTTTTCTTTGAGTTTTTCCTGAGGACTGTAGAAAAAGAATTTAGGTGGGAGAAAAGTTCTGAAACCCTCCAACGAAAAAGCACAGGGGTGTTTCTGCCAATAAAAGGAATCTTCTCTCTTTTGGGTTATAAATACCTCACCCTCCAAACTGCTTATCAACCCCGTTATCTTTTCTTTCGATATGAATTTTATCTCCAATCCCTCCCCTATCTGAATATCCGGCAAATTCTACCCCCGCTTTCAAAGAAGGACTCGGATTATTTGGGCGTTTATTATATCACACCTTTTTTTAAAAGTCAAGGAAAAAATACAAAATTTTTGGGGATGACCGAGGTGGACGAGCA
Organism: Caldifarciminota bacterium UBA3073; assembly: GCA_002366725.1. Lineage (GTDB taxonomy): Bacteria > Hydrothermota > UBA3073 > UBA3073 > UBA3073 > UBA3073. The sequence goes on along the minus strand of DFBT01000001.1, from coordinate 11,187 downwards.
AATTATCTCCTATCCCAGGAGATATTCCTTCTCCCATATATACTTTGTGAGTTCTTCTATCTGCTCACCGTATCCCACGAGCCCCTTTCTATACTTTTCATCTTTCAGTATTTCTTCTCCCGAGATGTCTATCGGCACTGCATTCGTCTCTTTCAGTATTTTATACATCGTGTCATAGTGGTCTCTTATCGGGCACTGTCGTAGCCAGTTTCCAACCTCGTTTCTCGGTCTCTCATAACCATAATCCGCCTGCCAACGCCTTATTTTTTTAAATAGTTCTGAATTTATGGCATTCTCCAGCGATTTACCTCTTTTATATAACTCAATTATGTTATCCACCGAGTAGGGCACGAATACGCAGGGACATACATTGCCATCCCAGTCTATGTAGAAGTATCCACCCCCTCTTGCCGCAGATATACATCCATCTGACGCCGTCCCGGAATTCCAGAAGTCCACAAGAAAAATATCCTTTTCTCTCACCACTCTCCACTCCCTCCGCAGAAGTTCCACCCTCTCTTCCGGAGTGGGAAGCATGTCCAGTGTATATCCCCTACCTATGGGCATGTAGTGGAAATACCATCCATATATCGCATGCTGTTCCTTAAAATAGTATTCGATGAATTCGTCTGATGAGATAAGCCCCACATTATTTTTAGTCACGGTAACCGAGATGCCGAAAGGAACTCCATTATTTCTCAGATTATCCATTGCGGAAAGTATCTTTCTGAAAACGCCTTTTCCCCTTCTATCATCGGTCTCTCTTTCAAATCCCTCAACAGATATTGCCGGTGTGATATTCCCGACCGAAGCGAGCCTTTTTGCCATCGCCCCATCTATGAGTGTCCCATTTGTATACATTAGGAAGAAACAGTCATTATGTGCCCTTGCAATGTCAAGCAGGGTTTTACCGTCGTCCTTATACATAAGTGGTTCTCCACCCGATATCACAAAGAAGTTTGCTCCCCACGACTCCTTGGCATCCGTTAATATTTTATCGAATGTATCGTAACTCAACTTTTTGGGTTCATAAGCGGCATTTGCATAACATCCCTTGCATTTCAGATTGCAGACCTTTGTGGGTGCAATGGTGATAAACATCGGCGGCTTAAACCCGTGTTTCTCTATGAATTCTCTCCTCTTGTAAAATCCCCCGAAGAAGACATTACCGAGAAATACCTGGATCAGCCCCCTTGCACACCCCTTTGATATATGCCCCCTGTTAAATGCATCGTCTATGGAATGGAGAAGAGCCTTTGCGAGAACATACTTATCATCCTGTACCTTCACGGGTCTATCGTCGGGATTTTTCTCTATAAGATCCCCGTAGATACGCTTATCTATATTATTTATGAGAAATTTCCTTATATGTTTGTTTGATATCGCACTTTCCCCGAGTTTAAGAAGGGCAGTTATACCTCTCTTCATAATTCCTCCCTATAAATGCAACATTAACTATCTTGTATATATTTCTCTGCGGCAATCGCCGCAAGTGTTCCATCTCCCACCGCGGTGGATACCTGACGGACATCCTTGGAACGTATATCACCTGCGGCAAATATACCCGGTATAGATGTCTCCATTTTTTCATTGGTCACAACGAAACCAGATGTATCAAGTTCCACGACATCCTTCAAAAAGTCTGAGTTCGGCTTGAGACCGACATAAACAAACAACCCCGAGACGGGCAGTTCCTCTTCTTTCCCCTTCTCGCGGTCTCGCACCAGTATGGAGCTAACCGTTTGACTCCCACTTATACTTATCAATCTGTGATTTAAAAGAAACCTGGTATTTTTCCGATTTTGGAATCTCTCTTGAAGTATCTTTTCGGCGGTCATATGTGGTAAAAATTCTACAAATGTTATACTTTTTACAAATTTCAGCAGATATTCTCCCTCCTGTAGTCCGGAATCCCCACATCCCACTACTGCTACATCCCTTTCACCAAAGAGCGGTCCATCGCAGGTTGCACAGTAGGAGACACCCCTGCCGCGAAATTTTTCCTCACCGGGCACATTCAGTTTCTTCGGTTCACTTCCGGACGCTATTATCACTGAGAGGGCAGAATATTCCCCCTGCACCGTAGTTATTTCTATCCTCTTATTTAAAGGTTTTACATCCCGAACCTCCTCAAATTCCTTTATTTCAGTTCCGAATCTCTCTGCCTGTTTTTTAATTTTTTCAAGCAGTTCCATCCCACCTATACCATCTGGAAACCCGGGATAGTTTTCCAGTTTGTCGGTAGTTGCCGCAAGTCCTCCCGTGATATTCTTTTCCAGAAGCAGGGTCTTAAGTCTTGCCCTCGAGGCATAGATGCCCGCGGTCAGACCCGCGGGTCCCCCTCCTATAATTATTAAATCATAATCCATATCAACAAATCAAAAATTAAATATAAAAAATCAAAATTATCCATCTTAAGATCCGTATGGACAGGTCACAGACTCGTATGAGATCCGTATGGACATATTAAAATGCAAAAATTCAGATTAAGTATCGAAGACATAAGACCACAACAAAAGTCGATCGTTTTACCAAGGCCGGTAAACCTTTCTTACAGTGTAGATAGAAAGGTCTCTGATTTTTATTTTTAAATTTTGATTTGTCATTTTACATTTTGCATTTTGATATTTGATTTTTGTTTTATTCTATCAGTCGTTCGATATCGTTCTTGAATACTTCTTTTTCCCTTGCCCCACATATTTTTTAAAAAGATTCCCCTCTCTGTCGATGACATAAGTAGTTGGTATTGCTGTTACACGAAATCTCCTCGCCACATACAATCTCCCGTGATATTCAAAAAAGATGTGCATCACACAACTATCAAAATGCGATGTGCATTAATGCTGCTACTGTTATAACACATTTTTCCCAAAAAGTCAAGCTTTTTATGATAATGTCAAGAAAAAAACATCACAGTATCCCTTAAAAATACCTCTCCCTCTCCCCTCAGCCACCTTTTAACATCGTTTTCCATTTTTCTTATTGGTCGTAATCTCTTTTCCCGAATATCAATGTACCTATTCTTACTATATTTGCACCTTCCTCTATTGCAACTTTATATGAATTCGTCATACCCATAGAGAGATACCTCATTTCAACATTTGCTATATTAAGTTCTTTGATTTTTTCGAATATTTTTCTTGTTTCTACAAAATATGGACGAGAATCTATGGGATTGCCAAAACGGGGACCCATAGTCATAAGTCCCATAATTTTTATGTTTGAAAAATCTGAGATTTCTCTTATCAAATCCTCGGCATCTTCCGGGAATACACCAAATTTTTGTCTTTCTCTACCGCTATTTATTTCGATCAATACGGGCATTATTTTTGAAATCTGACTGCATCT
>DFBT01000001.1:0-7787 GCA_002366725.1 Caldifarciminota bacterium UBA3073 | reverse complement strand
CCGGCATCTATCGCCTCCAAAATCTCTTCCGGAGTTCTTGTCTTTGCCGCGGCGACTAATTTTACGCCTTTCGGTAACTCATTTAATGTCTCTTCCACATTTTCTTTAATCGTTGCATCCCCTTTTTGACTTTTGCTTTGATATCTCCATTATTACCATTTCCTCTTTCATCAGTCCCTCATTTTATTCTTTACAGACCTTATCTTTCCAACCATTGAAAGTCTTTTATCAGTTCTATCATCGATCTTTATAGTAGTAACCACTCTTTTTACTTCTCTTTTTAATACCGCATTGTGCATCTTTCTTGCAATGTCTAACAATCTTTTCAATGAATCTGCTTCTATTACTGTTCCCATGGGAGTCAATTGATATTTAATATCTTTTTCTTTCTTTAAAACTTCCAAAGCATTAGCTACATATTTACTCACCGAAGGTTTCTCAGTTCCTACGGGAACAACACTGATTTCCACAATCGGCATTTAATCCACCTCCTCACTGTTTTTACTGTTCTAATGACTTATAAATCTATCTGTTAAATGTCCATCCTTTTTTGCAAAATTTGTTGATATAGGTGGAAAAATTGTACGATTCTTCAGAGAAATATTGCCAATCTCTAACGGCTTAAATAATCTATTATATTTCATCTTTTTCTAATACCCTCTTCTTCATTTGCACTGCTATTTTCCATTGGACTTCCTGAAATTTATAAAATATTCATATGCATTTAACCCCGCCCAAATTTAGGTATTTCTTCTGGTCTATTACCTATTTTCCTCTGTACAACGAGGTCATAAATTTCGCCAAAGGATTTTACCACTTCTTTCATAATTTCTGAAATTCTATCAATCTCCATCACTACAGGTTGGAATTTTGTATTAGCAGCTATTTTTACAAAGTTCGGGCTCATTTTTCTACCTATAATAATATCAGCATCTTTAAATATCTTCATACACACTTTCATCTTTTCAGGAAGTCCATGTTTGTCTTCTGTCTCTGGCGATGTATTTTTTCTTTTCTCTATAAAATTTAAGTTTCCATTTTCAAAAAGGTCGTATATATAAAAATCTCTTGCCATACCCATATGACTTGGGATAATATTTTCTCCATCATTTGAGCCAAGGGCAATTCTTAATTTTTTCATTTTATCTCCTTTCATCTACAGGCTATTGCACATTACCAAGTTATTGAGATTTTTACGCGAATCTGGCAAGAGTCCTTTTACTTCATTGCTCTAACCACAACAAATGAGCCTTCCCCATAACCTTCCTTTATTGGCTCGATATTTCTTATTTCTGCCAAATTATGGAAAATCGTTTGAGTGAAACTGAAATTTTTGAAATCTGCTTTTTTTAAGTGACGGACAACCTCTTCAACTGAACAGAAGGTGGCTATTTTATAAAATACACTATCTTCTTTATGCTGCCGATATAATTCCCCAATCGGGCTGTTTTTATCTATAAATCCTATTATTAAATATCCTCCGGGTTTTAATACTCGGTATGCCTCTCTAAATGCAAGTCCCATGTCGTCTACAAAGCAAATCGTAGTAACCATTAATGCAAATTCAAACTGTAAGTCGTCAAAAGGAAGATCTTCAGCTATGCCGTCAATGACTTCAATGCTTCTTTTTTGAGCAATTTCCCTCATCTTCTTTGAGGGTTCAATCCCGATTTTAATGCCCAATGGTGCCGCAAATCGACCACTCCCTACACCGATTTCAATGCCACTGTTACTTTTTGGTAGTTGTTTCCCTATTGCTAAAAGCTCTGATTGGTAAACGAATTTGTTTCTCTCAAACCAATCTTCGTATTGTAATGCATACTTTTCAAATGGTTTAGTTCTTGCCATGTTATATTTCCAAACCCTTCCGAGGGAATATTTCGTGTGGCATTCTGCGGATATAAGAAATCCGTAGTCCCTCATTGACTCTGCTTTTCTTTTATCTCATAGAGATAACCCGAGAAATCTCTGATGAATAACAAATCTTTATTACCCTTTCTTACAATCTTTGGTTCTATTCCATAATTTTTACAACGGGAGATAAATTCCTCTTTATCCGGAACTTCCAAGCAAATATGCTCGTAGCTGAATCTCTTTGGGGCATCTCCAATAAAGACCTCAAAGACTACTCCATCATTGCCAAAGACTTCCACTCCCACTTCCTCTTCAATCCCGAAGATGGACTTTCCCAATTCGCGGGACATAGTAAAAGTGCGCTGCATGGGAAGTCCCAATATTTTGTTGAAAAAGGTCTCTGCGTCTTCTTTACTTCTGTACTGTAATCCAATATGTCTTAACACAAGCTCTCCCTCTTTAGAATAGGTTTATTAACCAATACTTCTATGTTTGCGAAACGCCCAACACCTTATCTAACCTTGCTGCGATATTTTCCTTCGGAGCAGCACCAATTATTTGGTCTGCTATCCTCCCATTTTTAAAAATGAGAAGGGTCGGGATACCTGTTATCCTGTATTGTCTGGCGGTGTTGGGACCATCGGCATCTACATTCAGCTTACAGAATTTAACCCTTCCCTCATATTTATTGGTAAGTTCTTCCACAATGGGGCTAACAATTCTACAGGGCATACACCAGGGTGCCCAGAAGTCCACTATAACGGGAATATCCGATTCTAAGACCTCTTGCCCAAAGGAAAAGTCATTTAGAGGTTTCACATTTTCTTCAACCATATCTTCCTCCCTTTTATTTGAGTCCTAATAAACGGTCAATTAAGGGCCTGTTGAATCCCACAATGGGGCGTGAACCAATCAAAAGAACAGGAACCCCCATCTGTCCACTTCTCCTTACCATATCCCTCGCAGCAGCTCTATCTCTTGAGACATCAATATCCTTGAACCTTATACCCCTCTGCCTCAGATACATTTTCACCCTGCCACACCAGGGACAGGCAGGCGTACTGAATATCACCACCTTTGGCTGTTTCTTTTCTTTGCTCATATATTATTCCCCCTTCACTTCTGATATTTCCCACCATACTTCCTTTATTCTCTGTGTCACCATATTATGCATATATTCCACGATGGGAATACCTTTCACTACCGACTCACTGACCGAGTTGTCAAAGGGAATTCTTCCCAGAACTGGTATTTTGTTTCTTTCACACCATTTTTCGATATTCCCGGAGTTCTCCAGATTTATGTCATATTTATTTATTAGGCATACGGTCTTCACCCCGAAGTGCCTCGCCACATCTATAACCCTCTCCATATCGTGAATTCCGGAGAGGGTGGGCTCTGTGACTATAAGAGCGAGATCAACGCCGGATAGGGAAGCGATCACGGGACAGCCAATACCGGGTGGGCCATCTACAATCACGAAATCGAGACCTCTCTCTAAGGCAACTGACCTTGCATTCTCCCTTACAATCGCAACCAGCTTCCCCGAGTTTTCCTCCGCTATACCCAGCCTTGCATGGACCATAGGTCCATATTTTGTCTCCGATATAAACCATTCCCCCGAAACGCTTTCTGTCATAGTTATTGCATCTTCGGGACAGGCATAATAACAGACCTTGCATCCTTCACAAGAGAGGGGGTCAATAAGAAAAAGAGGACTGCGATCGTGCACCTGTTTCTTCACCGCACCAAACCTGCATACCTCCAAACACCTTCCACACCCAGTGCACTTAACCTGATTTATCTCCGCCTTTGGCAGTCCTTTAAACTTATGCCTCTCCTTTATTTCGGGATGGAGTAAAAGGTAGAGGTCAGCGGCATCGACATCACAATCAGCTGCAACGCCGTTCTTTGCCAGGGCTGCAAACGAAGCTGCTATAATTGTTTTCCCGGTACCTCCCTTTCCGCTTATGATAACTATCTGCCTCATATCTTTTTTGCCACTCTCCCCCTCTGAGACTAAATTCGCATTACTTAAACATGGGCTCGGCAAGTGTTGAATAGCAAAATACTGCCTGTGGAGTGCCTGCCTACTGTCAGGCAGGCATTACCTTGTCCATATCCATACGGCCCTGCGGCTCGTTCACAGAATCCGTATGGATATGAGATCCTGTGGACGGACTCTGTGAGGTAATGCAAAAAAAGCAACGACAATTTAAAGCATCCACGGTCCGGGTATAAGTCTCCATCCCCATATATATTCGAGCACGGTCCAGGCTGATAAAAGTAGACCCAGAGCGTACGCCATATTTTCCGAAATTCCCCTTGCTTTTATCATTCTAAACCCAAAAAATATCGAAAGTAGAAGAAACAGGGCACAGGACAAATAGGTTGAAAAATGATACCGTCCAAGTAGCTCATACTGGTTCACCATGATAAAGTGCAGGAACCAGATGGTGTCGAGGGTTGCGAGGCTAAATAACAACCCATTTGGAAGGTATCCCTTGATAGCCACGAGAATCGTGAATAATGTAAATGTTATCAATAAGGGAAAGAAATGCCAACACGCAATTTCCAGTATCCCCATATGCTCCACAACCTCACCCAGAAATGCCCAGAGAAATATTCCCGCAAATATACCAAAATAGTTGGACATCCGCTTATTTAACCCTCCAATTGACTTCAATACGAGCCACAATGCGAGAAAAAACAGAACCAAACCAAAGAGAAACACAACCCAGTTCTCCAGCCGATAGATGCCCACGAGGCTGCCATAAGTTCCCGCAAATACCGATAAAATAAGAACCAGAGTTTTCAACCCCCGCTTACCCATTTTTTTCTCTATAATCCAAAGATATAAAGTACTACGCCGAGACCGAGACCAAACAAGAGATTGAACAACTTTATCGAAATTGAATCCCTGATTGAATACGAAAGAAGCGGCAACATCCCATGCCCGTCCTGAACTATACTGCTCGTCAAAAGCACTGAAAAGGGTATAAGTCCCCCGGCGAACATGGTCACGAACACAAGATGTGGGCCCGACTCGGGTATCAAACCCACGAACGCCGATATGAACAAAACCCACAATAGATGCGAGCTGACAAATTCCGCAAGATTCCAGTGACTTAGTCCGTAGTGGATAAATAAAAGTGCAAAGAATGTCCACAGAAATACCCTCCACACATGCTTTTTGATGATATGCGTGATGATGTGTTCGTCCAGATAGTGCTCTGGGACTGTTGCAATGATGAACCCAACAATAAAAAGCAATGTGAAAATGCTTTTTTTCTGCCAGTTCCATACCTCGGGGCCAATGAGACCAATGCCCATAACAATAATTAGCGCCAGGATTATAATGAGAAAAATTACCCTACCGAGCGACGGACTTCTCCACACCGATATATCAAAACACCTACCCTTGCATTCATCTTCTATATGCAGGGGAGCATATCTACACTCTTCACAGGGTTTTATCTTAAGCAGGGGCACAATTCTGTCTGTGACCCACGCAAAAAAGATTCCAATAAAAAAAAGCGAAACTGTGAGTATCAAGGCAGTTTTCGGAAAGAGTGCAAACATAACGAATGCCTCATCGCCGGATGTTGCAACCATTCCTCCAACAATTGCCCCAAAGGAAAGGAGTCCCCTCACATAGAGTGAAACATTCGTAAATGCACCGAGACACCCTGGAGTCGCCCCGAGGAAGGAAGAAAGTAAATACTGCCTCCATATCCCTTTCCCCACCATCGACGACATTCCTCCCCTGCTCAACACATTGAGGTAATCTATGATGAGCATCATTGCAAAGACGAAGAGGGTTATCATCAACGACTGATTCAAAATATGAAGAAACTCGGCCATCATAAACTCTTTATCGATCTAAAGACCGCCCTGTATGATACTGAGAATGGTATCGTACAATTCCTCGAATTTCTGTCTGAATTCAACACCCGCATCAATTATGGGTATCCCCTTTGAATATGCAACCGCGATCTCCCTTGAGAAGGGAAAACGCGTCAATATTGGGATTCTCTCCAGCTCACAGTATAAGTCCACACCACTATCTCCAATTCCATCCTTGTTAATCACCACCCCAAAGGGAATGGAGATTTTCTTAACGGTCTCAACCGCCAGTTTGAGGTCATTCAGCCCAAACGGTGTGGGTTCTGTGACGAGTATTACAAAATCACTGCCCTCGACAGATTTAATCACGGGACAGGATGTACCGGGAGGGACATCGATTATGACAATCTCTTTATTTTCCTTTATCCCCCGCCTCTTTACCTCCCTTATCAGGGGTACAGCCATGGGTTCCCCGACCTTCAATTGTCCCTGAACAAACTTGATTCCAGAGGCATCACCTTCCTCAACCACTCCAATATCCCTGCCCACCTCTGATATAGCACCTTCGGGACAAAAGAGAGCGCATCCACCACACCCGTGACACAATTCGGGAAAAACCAGAACGGTTTTCTTCGCCACGGCAATTGCATTATATGCACACACTTCTGCACACCTGCCGCAATATGTGCACCTTTCGAAATCAACTGTGGGGACGGGAATATCAACAGTTTTGGGTTTATTCAAAACGGGCTTCAAAAAAAGAGCCGAATCGGGCTCTTCAACATCACAATCGAGAATTACTGTGTTTTGTCCCTTACCATTTAGATAGAGTGCAAGACTGGTCGCCACCGTGGTTTTACCGGTTCCTCCCTTGCCACTCGCAATGGAGACAATCATAAACTTTTCCCTTTCTTTGGCTTCTTCCTCAAGTGTATTATTGCTGTTAGCGATAAGATAAATACAACCAGAGATACAACCTGATTGTTGGTTACATTTGGAAAGATATAGGTCGATGGGGAGTAGTATCTTATGAAATCTATAGAAAATCTCCATAGACCGTAAAGGAGAAAGAACCATACGAGGAGTTCACCACTAAAATTTTTCCTCTTCTCTAAAAGAAGTAGAATACCAAATATCGAAAAACCCGCGAGGGACGAGTAGAGTTGTGTTGGGTGTACCCTCACACCAACACCCAGCTCCCATGCACAGGGAGAATCGGGAGGAAAGATCACGCCAAAGTTCGATGGTTTTCCAAAACAACATCCATTCAAAAAACATCCAATCCTGCCTATGCCAACTCCAAGGGCAAGTGACGGTGCAACTATATCTGCGAGTTTACCGAAAGGTAGACTTCTTCTCCTTGTCCATATTACGCTCAAAAGAAATGCAAGTATCACTCCACCATAGAATGTAAGTCCTCCTTCCCACACATAGAATGCCCTCTGCCACTCTCCGCTGTAATCAGACAGATGACTAAATACATAGAATGCACGCGAGCCAGCAATCGCACCGAGGAGGATGAGCAAAGAGAGGTTTCCGACTGTATCCTTTGGCACACCGTATCTAATCCCTCTTCTCTCGGCAATAATAATCCCCGCAATGAACGCGGTTGCAAGCATCACCCCATAAGTGGTGATGGTAATCCTACCAAGCTGGAAAAGTATGCGAAACATAAAATCTCCCTATTCTCTCACCATGCGTGTCTTGCACTTCGGACAGGTCTGCTTATAGCAGGGAATACCCACTTTATGAGGAACTCTGGTCCCGCAGGAAGGGCATACACAATAACCACCGGCACCCGCACCGGGCCGGTTACCACCCATACGACCCCTTCCCGCCGCGCCACCTCTACCACCTGAACCTCCGCCTATTGGTCCCGTTCCCTGCCTGCCGGCAGGCAAGGCATCACCTCTCGGCATATAAATCACCCCCCCATAATAAAATCAAAAATCAAATATCAAACATCAAAAATCAATTCAACCTGCGTGCACCTATCTAATCCTTTTCCTGACACCGATTAACCCCAATATATTGAGGTCATTGAATTATTGGGTTATTAAGTTAGGCGATTATAAAACATTTGACAC
>DFBT01000117.1:20928-22871 GCA_002366725.1 Caldifarciminota bacterium UBA3073 | reverse complement strand
AAAGTCCCATCTCATAGCCATATTGATGTCCACTCCCTGCAGACCACTCTATTCTTGGCATATTCCAAACACCAGGGCCTCCAATTGAGCCAAAGTTATGGAATTTGGTCCTGATGAGATTGCCATCGTGAACCCCAATCTTTCTATCCTCGTGCCCCTTCTGAGCCCAAGTCATTGTGCTCAGAGAAATCACCAAAATGATAAACACGCTTTTTATTATTCCTCCTTTCTTATTTTCACTAAAGAAATTGTCTTGGAAAAGCCTTCAGTCTTCAGGAAATAGACCCCGGAAGGTAAATGCCTTCCATAATTGTCTTTTCCGTCCCAGATAACGCTTAATGCCTCATGCTTAATGCTTGACGTTTGAGGTGTGGAGCGTCCAACGTGGAGCTTTCTAATGAGACGGCCTGAAAGATCGTAGATTGAGATAGTAATCGGTGATCCGTAATCGGTAATCAGTTTGTGGTTTTCACCGATAACCGATGACTGTCCGCAGGATCCGATGGAATAACTGATAACTGTCTTTGTGGTGAAGGGGTTTGGATAGACACTGATATCCATTGCCTGACGACTGACGACTTCTCTTTCTGCCACTCCAAAGAAAGGTAAGACGGTGATAGTAAAACAGACAGAATCGGGGAACCATGTATATCCATCCTCCACTGGACAGAAATATTCATTATAAACAGTTGGATCAGTGACTTCCGGTGCTTTTAGCTTAAATGAGAAATTTACCACCTGACCAGGAAGGGCTGGAAATTCAGCTCTCGTTACCCGAGTGGTAGAAATCCAGGAAGAATCATAAAAGGCACTTTCTCTATCTCTTGGAGATGCGGTGCCGAGTTTTGTAGAACTATCCCAGGCAACATCACTTGAATTTCTGTATCTGATATAACAATCATCCCGTTCTCCGGAGACCAAAGTATCGGGAAAATAAAAATCTACTACCTCGCCTTTATATTCACCCATCGGTCCACCAGGCCAAATCTCGAGATATTCAGCATTCGGTCCTCTTAAACACCAGCCAACGGAATCTTCGTCGATAGAGCCCGGGAGCCATATCTCGTACCAGTCTCCAATACTATCGATAACTGCAAACCTTTGGCCTGTAGTTATACTAGTGATAGTTGGGTAGTGTGCCCCCGGTCCTCTTTTTACATACATCGTTCCTTTAAACGATTTTACTTCAATCCAGACTCGGTTCTGGTCTCCAATAAGATAGTTTTCATTGTGACCTTTTACAAAACCGAAGTCATTACCCGTTCCCGAGGGAAGATGAATCCTATACCAACCGTTTCCTGTTCTGTCAAACGCAACAAAACGGCTGTTGATTCTTATCAAGTCAATAACAGAGGCAGTAGGCTCTGGTCTTTCTCTAACAGGTAGACAGCATGGGATGACCTTTACTATAAATGGGGCACTCCCAACACCATTATAAAAACGAGGGGTATAGTTGGTGAGGCTACTATAGGTTCGGACTCTGTACGAGACTCTCCAATCGATACCTGATGATTCAACGCATAATACCACGCCGGATGGGCTCTCTTCTGCACAGAGTATAACATGTACCCCGGGCCAATTAAAACAGTCTCCGGGTCTTAATGCATCCCAGGTCTCATAAGGAGTAGATATATTAGGTATCGTTGCAGAACAATATTTGGTTGATAATCCCCAGCATCTTGAGACAAATCCAGAGCAGTCAACACCGACAGCATAAAGACTTCCTCCATCATCGCAGCATCTATCACCACAATATTTTGGTATTAATAATCCCTCATCGAACTGGGGTATTGAACTGAAGCCTCCCCATTTGTAAGGAATTGCCTCATTTTCCCCAACAATAAGCCATTCGGGTGTAGCTATCCCGTTTCCAGCCACCCACACGGTATCACCAAATGTTAAATTCGAACTATTGGCAACAAATGTATGAAAGGCATACGAAT
>DFBT01000117.1:0-20855 GCA_002366725.1 Caldifarciminota bacterium UBA3073 | reverse complement strand
AATGAGTCTTTGCTCGTAAAGAGTTCGTATATTATGCCTTGTGGTGTAACCTGAAATTCACGAAAGATATGGGTGTATGTGATAGGAGGAACAGAGATTTTTGCCTTAAGATTCCCGTCTCTCGTCAAAACTATTATCTCCCTCTCGACCTTAATAGGTCTAATTTCTATAAGATACTCTATTATAAGGTATATCTTCCCATTCTCATCGTCACCAATATATAATAGTCCACCTATCTCTTTCTCTGTTTCAATATTGATTTCTTGCACCTTCGCATTATATCTGCCGAGCTTCTCTACGAAATAATAGTTTTTCCCTGAACCAGGATAACCCCTCTGGACGGCACCATTTACATTATAGGTATTACCCGAGGCTCCAAGTATCAGAAGATTCCCCTCTCTATCGGCACGAATTCCAACTACAGCTTTGATCTTCTCTGGTAAGGAATAGGTTTTTTTGAATTCTCCCTCTTGTGTAAACTCTTTTACATCCCTTTTTCCCGTTAAAACAAGGATATTCTCTCCTTGGACCCAGACATCTCTCGAGAAAGGTGGAATTTTAAAGGCATTGACGAATTTACCATCTCTTGAATATATCCTCAATTCACACGATTCTGTATCGAGAAGATAGAGAAGTTTTTCACTTGAGTAGAAACTTTTGGGACCGACAATTGCTCCCGGAGCTACCCTAACCCCAACGCTATCGAGAGGAATGGAGAACATAACCTCCGAACCATAATTGATAACCAAGAAAATACAAAGGATAACCATTAGATGCTAATCGTTTTAGAGTGAATTTTTAACCTCAAATATTTTGCCGGGATTTAATATATTGTTTGGGTCAAATAGTTCTTTTATCCCCTTCATTAACTCAATCTGCGCCCGATCTACAAATATGGGCAAGTACTCCATCTTTGACAATCCTATGCCGTGTTCCCCAGAAACTATACCTTCAAGTTTCTTCGCCTCCATATGCAGTTCTCTCCGCGCGGGTGGATACTTATCCCTCCAGCCTTCTGTTTCCTCTTCATCCAATTTTCCATCTTTTATTCCCACTTTCATAAGGTGTGTGTGAACATTTCCATCTGCCGCATGGCCATAGGTGGGTAACCAGATATCATACTTTTTAGAAATTTCGTGAACTTTTGCCACATAATCTCCTATCACTGCTGGTGGCACGGTAATATCCAATATCTCAATAGTTCCTCTTTTTAGCGCCGAATAGATATTACTTCTTATCTCCAATACATTTCGCTGTCTCTCTTCAGTATCAGCAATTACAATATCATCTATACTCCTTATATTATGTTTCTGGCAAATATTCGCAATAGTCTCAGATGTTCCAAGCACCTCTTCCTCACTTACGCCATCAACTATTATCATTAAATATGCCCTACCTTTACAGGGCCATTTCTTATTCAGCAGGTCTTCTGTGGGGGGAATAACATCACTTTCAATGAATTCAACCGCCATGGGGAGAACCTTGTTACGAATTTCGGGCACACTCATTATGGCATCATCCAGACTGTCGTACGGAACGATAAGCGTATACATAGCCGGCGATTTTGGTAAAAGACTTATTATTGCCTTAGTTATGATGCCCAGCGTCCCTTCAGAACCCACCAAAAGATTCAATAAACTGTAACCTGTGCTATTCTTTATAAATTTACCACCCATATTTATTATTTCACCTTGAGGCAGAACAACTTCCAATCCTCTCACATAGTTCCTGATTCCTCCATATTTTACAGCTCTTGAACCGCTTGCGTTGGTGCTGATCAAACCGCCGATCTGGGCACCCTCTTCACCCGGATGGGGTGGAAAGAAGAAATTCGCCTTTTCTACTTCGGCATAAAAGTCACTCAGTGTCACACCCGCCTCTACAACAGCCAGCATATTTTTTTTGTCTATTTCTAAAATTTTGTTCATATTCTCGAGAGACAAAACTATTCCTCCGTATAACGGAACGCATCCTCCGCACAAACCAGTTCCGCCTCCCCTGGGCGTGACCGGGATATTTTCACGGTTGGTAAGTTTCAAAATGGCGGCAATCTGTTCAGTGTTTTTGGGCTTTACAACTACCTCCGGGGTCTTTTTCATTGAGGGATCTGCATACTCATCACCCATATAGTCATACATCTTTTCCGGGTCACAGAAGAGACTTTCCCCTACAATCTCTTCCAGTCCTTTTATAACCTCTCTGTCTACCTTTTTATACATCTTCCTTCCCGGAGTTAAGGCGCCGATGACTCCACACGAAGTTTCGGACTCCATCGGAGCGTCTGCCTGTTAAAATGCTTACGCATTAACTCCATTTGCTACTGGAATTAAGGCGTTAGCCTTTGGAATTAAGGCGCCTGCCTGTCCATGCGGATCCGTAGGGACCGGTAGGCAGGTTAGCCTTTTATATAAAATCCTGACGGATTAACTCCATTAACGTGCTGGAATTAAGGCGTTAGCCTTTGGAATTAAGGCGCCTGCCTGTCCATGCGGATCCGTAGGGACCGGTAGGCAGGTTAGCCTTTTAAAATTCTTACGAATTAACTCCATTTGCTACTGGAATTAAGGCGTTAGCCTTTGGAATTAAGGCGCCTGCCTGTCCATGCGGATCCGTAGGGACCGGTAGGCAGGTTAGCCTTTTATATAAAATCCTGACGGATTAACTCCACGGATTAACTCCACGAATTAACTCCACGGATTAACTCCACGAGCGTGCTGGAGTTAAGACGTCAGCCTTTTATCTCTAAGTCATCTCCTGTAGGTGTAAAATTTACTATTGGATAGTCACTCAATACTCCTCTCATCCATTCTTTTCCCTTTCTATCTATCCAATAGTTGAAACTTGAATATCTATAATCAGCTGTTTCACTCGCCATTCCATGTTTTATCGGATTATGATGGATATAGTTAAAATGTTTATAGAAATCACTTGTTGACCGAATACATCTATCCCAGTAGTTTTGCCATATCTTACGACCACGCATATTCTCTATATTATTCAATTCATATGAGAATCCTGCGTGTGTTCTGCCAATTACTTTTGGTAGGTCGTCTCCTCTCATGGTCTTAAGCAGAATGTGATAATGGTTATCCAGAATCACCCAGGCATACAGAGTGTATTCAAATTCATCTATTTCAAACCTTACCTTATTCAGCAGTAAATCCTTTGATAAATTAGTCCTGAGAATTCGCTTATTCTTGTGAGTATGGCTCGTAAGGAAGTATACTGTGTCATCAAAATATAGATGCAAGGGTTGATGTCTTTTCATGTAAAATCCTTACGCCTGCCTGTCCATGCGGATCCGTAGGGACCGGTAGGCAGGGATTAACTCCACGGATTAACTCCACTAACGTGCTGGAATTAAGGCGTCAGCCTTTTAAAATTCTTACGAATTAATTCCATTTTTATTGATCTCCATCCTTCTTTCTGCCGCCATATGTCTGGCGAGATTCTTGTTTCTTATCTTTAACTCGGGGTCCAGCAGATTGTCCGTATTGCCGGGATGTCTCCTGTATCTGTAAAGCACCTCATGAATCCTGCCCACCTCGTATCTTTCTGACAACTTCAGGATCAAGGCGTAATCCTCGGCGTACCTGCCAAAATTCTCGACATCAAACCTGCCAAGTTCATCTACAACCTTCTTTCTCCAGACCCTCACAGCGCCCGCACCATCAACCCGCAGGATATTGTTTCTGTCGTACTCCGAATGTTTCACCACTCCAAATTCCTTCAGTGTCTTGCCATCTTCGTCCATCAATTCATAGTAGGATATTGCCAGTCCACACTCCGGATGAGAGTCTAAATACTTAACCATAAGCCCGAGGGTTTCCGGGCAATACTCATCGTCTGAATCGAGTTGTGCAATATATTCACCCTTTGCCGCCTCTATACCGAGATTGTAAGAATAGGCAATTATATTCTTGTAGTTTTCTATGAGTCTAACCCTCTTATCCTTTTTTATATACTGTCTTATGATTTCTTTGGTTCTATCTGTGCTTCCATTATCCACACAGATGAGCTCGAAATCGCCAAATGTTTGATTTAAGACGCTCTCAATCGCCTGAGATATATAGTCTTCCCGATTGTAAACGGGTATTAGAACGGAGACCTTTACCTTATATCCCTCTTCTTTGCCTATTCTTGCCGTTTTATTTTTGTGAGAGAGATAAATCCCCCTCCTTTTCAACATGGACTTGAATGCCTTCTCGATCTCTTTTCCCTCCTCTTTTGAATAATAGAGATAGGAAAAACCACCGTATTTCCCCTTTCCGGCAAAATAGAGTTTTGATGCACCGACCTCTTTTGCCCTGACTTCTTCTTTTGTAAGATAGTAATTATATAAGGGTTTTTTAAAGTGGTAAAACCTATACCTGTCGGACACTTTTAAACGAAGGTCGTATTCATAGGCAAAATTATACTTATCATCCCACCCACCGATATCTTCCAAAAAGCTCTCTCTATAAATTTTTAGGTATCCGCACTCAAACCTCTCAGTCCAATCACCATCGTAATCCCTGAGGATCTTTTCTTCCTTTGTGCTATCAGGATAAGCCTCAAAATAATCCGAATACGCCATTGCAATATCTTTTCTCTCCTCAAGACTTTTTACCATATCTTCATAAGCTACAGGAAGCAATTCGACATTCTCAAATACGGTGATGTATTCTCCTTTGGAAGACTCTAACCCTGAATTCAGCATATCGGGAATATTCTTAAAATCCTTCGGATTTAGTCTAATTACCTCGATGTCCTTCAAAGATTGTTTTTTAATGCTATCTATTTTATTGCTATTATATACAAAGACAGATAATTTGATCATAAAACCTCCGTGATGTAATATTCATTAAAAGATGTCTTCAATAGATCCTTTTAATCTTGGTGCCCTTATAATAATGTTTAAGAATTTCGTTGTATTTCATCCCATTATATGCCATCAAAGATGCCCCAATCTGGCACATACCAACACCGTGCCCCCACCCCGCTCCATGTAATGTAATGGATCCTCCTCCGCTCTCAATATAAAAACACGAACTCAAGAGACAACTCCGAGATAATGCCTTTCTTATCGACAGTTCCCCCTTAATCCTGAATGTAGCTTTTGCCCCCCTGACTTCGAGGAGGATTATGCGACCCGAATTACCCCTTTTAAGTGGAATAATATCGAACAATCTGCCTGTATCCCTGCCCGTTTTCTTTTTAATAATTTTCTCAATCTCGTTTCTACTATATTTTACCTCCCATCTGAAACCCTCAACACCTTTCAAGTAATCGGGAACTCTTGACTTTACAATATTACACCACGCATCGGGCATTGAGTCTATGAACTCCTTTGCATTCTTTTCCGTCGTGGCGGGATAAAATTCAAGTATCTCTGAAGTATCTTCTGCATCAATTATTGTGGAGAGGTATGGCTTTCTCTCACCGAACCACGCATTCTGATAATCCTCTGTGATTCCCCCACAGATTGCGGCATATCTCGCGTCACATATCTCCCTCCCGTATTTGAGTACCTCGCCCCTCGTGAGGGAACAGGCTTGCCTGGCACGGGGTGTCTCTCTAACGAGCCCCTTATAATTTTGACAATGGTCGTTATTACAGAGGTCGAAAGGGTCGTTGAAGTGATGTTTTCCTACGGTTGCAAAAACGGTCCCGCGGGCGACAACAGTCTGTGCCTTCAGAAGCTCCGGCGGCGAATCCGGATTCGACTCAGATGAATTTACACTTGCCAGATAATCCTCAACGGGTAATTCATTTATTGCAACGAGTCCACCGTAATTATTTATTCTAAATTCCAACCATCCCTTGAAGCTCTGGGTCTCACTATGTTCAAAGTGATATCCCTCTCCCACGGGAACATCAAATACGGTCATTGGACTCGAGGATTTTATCCTCAGGACCTCCCCCTCTGTAATTTCTTTGCCCTCTGAATCGGTGATCTTTATCACACCCCCCCTCTCACCGATAAAATCTTCAATTATGGATATTCCGCTTATTTCGTCAAATTGCTCTTCCGCCGCATACATTTTTTCGAACTCACCAACACATACCCAATATTTCCTGTTATCACTCACCACCTTACCAGAAAATTTCACCTTTTTACCCACCCGTATTATCTTATATTTTTTCATGTCATTCAGACCGGTGACATCTTCGAGCTCCCCGGTAACCACCCTGTAAATGGGCTCTGGCGTCTTTGACCGCAGAACAGCAATCTCCAATTCTCTTTTGTCCTCCAAATGCATCTCCACGGTTCCGACAGATATATAAGAGTCGCCCCGAAGAGATATCTTGATCTTCCGGGCATTTTGTATAATTCCAACCCGTATCATTGGTGAATCCATTCTTCCAACCTCCCCCGTAATTTTCTCTGAAACACTACCCTCTTCGAATTTATATCCAATTTGCCGTATTCAATCAAATGTGGTGGTATGATTTTATCAACCTTCAGTATAACAAGTCCGAGTGATGTTCTGATTTCCTTTGTCTCGTTTTCTTTCATACCGCCCAATGTTCTCGTCAATTGATCATTTTTATCCAGCGTAGTGAATCCACAATCACCACCCAGTATCTTCTTCGAGTTCTCAGAGTATCTCCTCGCAACGGTTGAGAAACCATGCAATTTTAAGGCGCTCCTCACCAGTGTTATCTTGGAGAGAGCCATGACTTTACCCCAAAATGAAGATGGTATGCGTATATAGATACTGCTGTATCTGATCAATTTTGGTGAGAGGACTAACTCGCCGCCGTCGATCTCGGTTCCCCGGTAAATTTCCTCATCTATCCTCTCCATCAGACTTAACTCGTCTGCTTGCTCCTTCAGGAAGTCACTGTAGGTCTTGCCGCTTTCCCGCAGGCACTTGAAAAAGTCTGATGTCGAGGTAAACGAATCCTCTATGTTTTTTATCCAATCACTCTCTCCCTCGCCTTTTTCCGATCTCTCTATATCTTTGGGAACACCGGGAATAAAGGCAGAAGTGGGCAACACCTTTGAACTGACATCCGTCAAAAATCTCTTTTCCTTAAAACAGGGCTTGCCCGTAAATAATACAAAGCCATCAATGCCCAATCCCCTTCCCAACCTTATCTCTCTTATTATCTCTTCGGGTTTCTTTATATAAGCGCCGAGACCCGCATACAGACACCTGTTTGTTGTGAGATAACTCGCCATTAACTTCCCCACATACCCCAGGCTTCCCCCATACGCCATTGGAATTGTGATATCCAACGGCCACGCTTTCCATCTTTGACCACACCATTTAAATGCGGTTCCCGGATTCGGAAACACCGCCGCCGAAACAATCAACTCCGGCTTTTCCTTTTTAATTCCATTTGCCACCATCTCTACCAAGGTCGTTATATTTTCTGCCCTTTTTGCATTCCACATAATAAAATGGTACCTATTCCATCTATCGAGAATATTGCCATCCCTCCTCACGAGTGAAGGAGCGCTATAGTAATGCGCACTTCGAGAAATCATCAATGGGTCAACGGCTTCATCACTTTCTTTTGAGAAAAACAACCCAACTGGATACCGCACAAAATCGAAGTGTACACCATCCACATTGTAGTTTCTCGCCACCTCCATAAATATATCATATATCCACTCCCTCACCCCCTCTTCTCCGGGGTCAAGATACACACCCTCCGTACCGTGCCATATCATATCCTCTTTCGTATATTCCGCCATAGATTTGCCGTTATCATCAATTAAGAACCATTCGGGGTGTTTATATAGAATATGCTCGTCTGCCACCGGCAAAGCCCTTTTCGACCAAACGAGATAAGTATTGATCCACGCGTGAATCTCCAACCCCCTTTTGTGACCTTCTTCGATAATCTTTTTAAGTGGGTCAAATAATGAATCGCTCAGGTTTTCGGAACGCGGAAGGATTTCAGAGTTATAGTACGCACAACCACCAACCACGATTTGAACAAAAAGTGTATTGAAGTTATGTTCTTTCGCGGTTTCGACAATCTTTTCGATGTTTTCTGAAGAGGCTATCTGATAGGCTACGACCCATAATCCCCTTCCCTCTGTTGGCTTGGGAGTGGGTCCAGTAACTCTCTTTGGCAAGCAGCCCGATATCATAAGAATAATAATCCCAAAATATATCTTAACCACAGATGAACACAGATGTTCACAGATCATATAAGAATCTTTAAGAATATGGGCTTTCATCTTTTGGGTGAAAAACAGGTTTCGAATCTAATTTTTGTCCATATGGATGCTGTGCATAAGTTCCTTATTTTAGACCTCTTGTCCATTCCATACGGCCCTACGGCTCGTTCACAGAATCCGTATGGATATGAGATCCCGCCCATATCCATACGGATCCTGTGGACGGGTCTTGAGATGGAACGGATCTTGAGATGGTTTCTTAACACACGATCCCGGATAATTATTGTGAAATAGCCTTTCTTACAAATCCATCGCATTTTTCCAACCTCTCCTTTGCCGTTTCGTAATCCACATTCGCAAGCATCATCACTATGGCTGTCTTGGTATTGTATTTTGCCCTCTTTAGAAACTTTGAGGCAGTGTCATAATCAACTCCCGTTACAATCATAATCGTCTTCTTCGCCCTTTCAATCAACTTTTTAGATGTGGGCTGCAGGTCCACCATCATATTTTCGTATATCTTCCCGATTCTTATCATCGATGCAGTCGTCAACATATTAAGGACAAGTTTTGTTGCCGTAGCTGCCTTCATCCTCGTGGAGCCCATAATTATCTCGGGTCCCGTAACGGGGCATATGGCGACATCGCAGGGAACATTTAACCCATCCCTCGGAGTTGCCGTCACATAAATAGTCTTCGCCCCCCTCCTCCTCGCCTCCTCGATCGCCCCCACAACATAAGGTGTTCGTTTGCACGCACTGATACCGACAACTGTATCGCGGTCGCCTACATCCCTTTCTCTTACGGCATTTGCACCTTCCTTTTTATTATCCTCTGCACCCTCTACAGCCCTGACGAGCGCACCGTATCCCCCGGCAATGATACCCTGGATTCGTTCTGGTGGGGTCCCAAAAGTTGGCGGGCACTCTGCAGCATCCAGCACTCCCAATCTTCCCGATGTACCCGCACCTATATATATCAATCTCCCGCCCCTTTCAAGAGACTCCACTATCAGCTCTACTCCCCTGGCAATGTAGGGGATCTCTCCCGCTACCGTGGATGCCACCTTTCTATCCTCACTATTGATGACAATCAGGATATCTTCCGTGGATTTTGAGTCTATATCCATTGTGTCGGGATTTCTCTGTTCCGTTATTATATCCTTGAGTTCGTCGAAGAGTTGATTCATAAATTACACCAAAAAATGTGGTCTGTTGTCTGTGGTCTTTATCATATAAAATGCAGCCAACTATGCAAGAGGAAATGTATTCTCCCGATAAGCAAGGATACACGAGCCATTATGGTGTATCCAAAGGTGGCTCCAAAAAATATCATAATAAATATCCTTCCCACCCTCGTACTGCCACCAAGCAGACCCTTGTGTTCTCTGGAGAAGTAGAAATAAGATATCGTCGTAACGGCACCGATTATCATAATGGCATTGTTCCACGAGTTTATGGGAACGATGGTTGCCTTCAATTGCGGGATAAGGATACCCTGTATGCTTCCCGTTACCGCCAATCCCACACCAACACCCACGGTGAAAGAAATTGGTATCCAGCTTATCTGTCTCAAATTTGGAAACCATCTCGTCAGTATCATAATACCCAGAATTGTCGGAACTAACAGCAGATAATTCTGGGCAAATCCTTCCCTCACAAGTGGCTGAACAAGCTTCGGCTGAATGGTGAAATACCAGGTCTGTATTAAAAGGTACGCAACAGAAGCTCCAACAAAGACATGCTCGGCAAATCTGTAGAAAGGATTATCCTTATACAGAAATGAAAATATACAGAGAGTCAAAAATGCCGCTATCCAGGTGCCGATTAAATTCGCCATAAAGTCTCCGCTTAACTCCTTCTCTTTCTTCGCCGTTCAATGAAAAAAGAGATGTTTCCAATTATTATAAGCACGAGAATCAGTATATGCATAAAGGATTGAGCGGGCATTCCAGATGTGGCAACGGCCGGGCTTTCTATCAGTTTCTCGTATTCGGCGGCACCTTTCAACCCGCCGATGAGACCCTCGATCTGCCCGGCATTAAGATAGGGATAGAAACTGGTAGCCATCACTGCCGTACACCCCGCAATTATTCTCTGCCCGAAACGTGCCTGTGCAAACATAACCCAACTGTCCAATGTGCTACCGGAGCAAAGGTCTATCAAAATGGGAATGTCATCGTAATTATCGACACCCTTCATCACGGGTAAGTCCTCCAACGGTGTTCCCGCATAATCGGTCGGAAAGGCATCCCTTATCTCGCTTCCCATAGCAACGATTACGACATTTAGTCCGGGTTTAAAGCCCAGGATGGCGTAGTCCTCACCGTATTTTTTATCGTACTCCGCCGCCACTTCGTCCAGAGCCATAGTCCCTATGGGAACGCCAAGCGCATACATGCTCATCAAGAGTACCTTTATATCCCTTGAAAAGAGGTGTTTCAAAATTGCAATTGTCATTGGATACAACTCCGGCATGGTGCCGGCTTCATAGTCGGTAGAAAGTAATACAACAGAACCGGGCTTCAATTCGTCGAGCTTATCATACGCAAGTTGAACGGGTGGGCTCACCCTCACGGGCATTGCTATTTTTATAATTAGCGGTACGGTTACAACTACGGCAACCAGTAGATATATTATGCGTCTATTGATATTCATAATGAGAGATCTGAAAAAGCCTTTTAACCACAGAGAACACCGAGTTTTGATAGAGAACACAGAGGTATAACTTGTTGAGAATTATAACAATAAAAAATTTTATGCTGTGAATCTCTTTTCATTATCTCTGTGCCCTCCCATATCCATACGGATCCGTAGGGACGGGTCGTATGACTGTGGTTTCTTTCGGTAACCTCTTCATCTCAAATAAGACCGCTCAATGCCAACCATAATTCGAAGCGATGTTCCGATGGCTCCCAGGGTGATTCCAAGTAAAACACCCCTTCTGGCAGCCATACTCGGCCAATCCAAAATCCAGTCGGCAATAACGGGTAACTTTGCCCAGACCATACCTCCAATTGGGACCCTCCCTATTATCACCAATGCAGCGGCAACCAGGAGGAAGGTAGCATCGATACTTCTCGCCTTGAATGCCCTGTACGCAGCCGATGTGATAAAAAACGCCAGGAGGGAAAACATCGTTGCCTGGAGTGGGATTATGCCGTAAGTATATGCATACATAAATGGGGATGCCAGACTAAATGCCGTTCCATATTTAATTCCAGAAAAAACTCCGAGACCGAATATAAAGACAAAGGTAAGGATTAAAACCAGACTGTAAGCCCACCCCTCCCCTCTCGAGGTGACCCTCTTTATGTGCAAACGAAGCAGGCTATCCACACCCAAAAGAGCGGCAAAACCCGATATAATGAGAACCCAGACCAGCAATGTTTGCTGTATATCGCCGAAGGGCGCACGGGGAATAAAGAAGCCCAGTATTATAAGCAAAGAAGTGAAAAATGTGACCAATAATGGAAATCTTTCAAACATAATCATCCCGTTGAAAATAAGCCCGTAATATCTACGACGCCAAAGGTTGTCAAAAGCGCACCCACAATAATTAATAGAATCATAACTATCTTTGCAAGGTCCTCTCCCTTCAAGCTCCCGAGCATCACGGGTTCTCCCGATAGATAAGAAGCTGCCGCGAGCATCTCCTCTCCAATTAGCGTGTAGTCACAGGAAGCGACGAAAAAGGGAAGTTGAAGAGTTGATGTTGTTCCGGAAATCTGAATGGCGCCTATGGAATTTCCCGTTTCAGCCAAAATCAGTGATTCTGCCGCAAATACACCCAATAGAAAAATGGCACCGGGTTTTTCTCTTACGATGATGCCATCACAACCGGCGGCATAGCCAAATTGGTCTCCCGTCAGGAAAAATATATCTTTTTCATTGTACAGGTCGGGTCTGCCAGCCTCAAGATATGCCTCCTTAACCACTTCCTGGGTCGCCGTCATCACCAGGGGATTGGCATTTGGAATCATAATACGAGCTCCATATTCGGCGGTCTTCTTCGCCACCCTTCTCAAGATGCTCAGGCTCGCAAGTACGGTCACATTTGTAAGTCCCCACAGACCGGGAATATAAAGAATGGGCTTGCCCATCTCCGTAGACCTGCCAACTGCATCATCCAATGCCTCCAGCCCGGGTATCTTGCGAATAAATGTTTTTATTCCTTTCCTTGCGAGGTTAATGTAAAAGAAGAAGGCGAAGATCAGAAATACGAGGATCACCAGAACATTCCATCTCTTTGTATTAAACCACTGGAGAGTTGAAGACACGGGACCAAATATCCCGGACTTTCCCGTCTCGCCTTCTTTGCTCACAGCAACAACATAATAGTAATAATCCATTCCGTCCCGTGCAGATGTATCTACATATTTCGTCTTGTTGGATAAGGCGATTCCTATGTTTTCATATCCTCCGGACGCACTCTTGCTCCTGAAGATTTCGTACCTGACAATCCCACCCGTCTGGAGTTCGGTTGCGACATTCCAGGTGATGGTAATACTACCACCGGCATCATTCGGTGTATCAAAGGCAGTCAAATTAGTAATGGATTGGAGCAAAACCGATGGAATAAAAAACAAAACGAAAAAAAACACCATCTTGTGCCCCCCTATAGATTACCGATTTCTTTCCTCAATACCCTGCCGGGAAGTGCCCCCGTGTGTTCACCCTTTTCTATTACGATTTTTCCATTTACCAGGACATATTCAATGCCCGAAGGATACCTGTGAGGATCGGTGAAGGTTGCCCTGTCTTCAATTTTATCGAGTTCAAATATTACAATGTCGGCAAATACCCCTTCTTTAATGACTCCTCTGTCTGTAAGACCCAACCGTAAAGCGGGCATGCCCGTCATTTTCCTCACCGCATCAGTTAATGAAAGAAGTTTCCGTTCCCTTACATAATCACATATGACACGGGGGAATGTCCCATAAGAACGGGGATGGGGTTTCCCCTTAGATAATTTCCCGTAGGGTGCCTTTAAAGAGCTATCTGTTGCTATCATCGATAGTGGGTGGGTTACAACCTTGTCAACATTTTCCCGAGACATACAAAAATGGGTAATACTGACCGCACCCTTTGTCTTGAGCAACAAATCACAGGCGAAATCAAGCGGACTCTGTCTTACTTCATTAGATGCCTCGAGTATTGTTTCCCCCTCAAAATTGCGATATTTTCTGTGGTTTATGGAGGAAAGAAGCACATTTCCCCAGTTTATTTTTAACTCCCCTTTTATTCTTTCCCTGTCTCCCTTTTTCTTAAGATGCGAAAGAAGTTCTTCTTTGCCACCGGCATTTACCCAGGCGGGTAAAAATGATGACAAAGAGGTGTTGGATGCCGTATAAGGATAAGAGTCAAATAAGACATCAACGCCATTTTTTCTCGCATCCTCTATCTTCTTCAATACCCTGTCCATCTTCCACCAGTTTTCTCTGCGTGAAGCCTTCAGATGGGAAAGTTGAAGCGCGAGCCCCCTTTTTTTACCTATATCTAACGCCTCATCAACCGAGGAAAGGAGTTTTTTCCCCTCGTTTCTCATATGTGTGGCATAGAAGCCATTGTACTTTTTCACCACCTCACACAGTTCCAGGATTTCCTCCGTTCGGGCAAAGCAACCCGGAACATAAGCGAGGCCGGTAGAGAGTCCAAATGCACCGTCGAGAATTCCCCGTGACAGCTCATCCTTCATTTTTAATAATTCAGAACTCAATGGAGTTCTGTTATCCATTCCCATGATATTGGACCTGATTGTACCGTGTCCCACAAGTGTCCCGTAATTTAGAGCAATACTATTTTCTTCCAGCGTATTTAAAAATTCACCGACAGTTTTCCATTGGATTTTTATATCGTTTTCTCTTCCCCATTTTAGTAATCTATCGAACTGTTCTCCCCCAAGTGGAGCCGCGGAACCACCACAATTTCCCCCGATCTCGGTGGTAATTCCCTGTCTTATCTTACTATCTGCCCGTGGATTTACAAGTAATCCAATATCCGTATGTGAGTGAATATCGATGAATCCGGGCGTCACCACCAACCCCTCGGCATCTATCACCTTTGATGATTTCTCCACCCCACATCCAATACTACAAATCCTATCTCCAATGATTGATATATCCTTCTTTTCTACGGAACCACCGGTTCCGTCGACGACGGTACCATTCTTTATGATTATGTCATACATATTACTCGCCTTGCAGCAAGGAACTTATCATCGAGGGTATTTATTGCCACACCGCCATTTGTCAAACTTGAGTGAATGAATTCATTGCTTCCGCAGTAGATACCTACATGCCCCGGGAAAAAGACCAAATCTCCGGGCAGAAGACTATTCACTTCTTCGCCTGTTTTAAGCTGTTCCTTTGTATCCCTTGGAATTTTTGTGAGAAAAAAATCAAAAAGTGTCTGAACGAAGCCCGAACAATCAAAACCGAATGGTGTTTTGCCCCCCCACAAATAGGGCACACCAATAAATCCTTTTGCAATTTGGAGCATCTCTCCCACACTAACCCGGGATAGAACCTTCTGCTCTCCCATGCTCATTAATTGGCTGTTGTCGACCCAACCCCTCCCGGAAAAAAGTTCCACACACGCAAAATTGTCATGGAACTCGTGTACAATCAATTTTGTATTGAAAACAACTTTTGTTGATAGTTCTGAATTTTTATCCGGTTTTTCGTACACATTTACTACGCCTTCTCTGGCAATATAGGTAAATTTCTTCGGTTGACACACCTCGAGTAAATGATTCGAGAGAACCCATCCCTTATAATCATCCAATAGCTGTATAAATGTCCATCCTTCGTCCTCTTTTAGCAGTTTAACCTCATCACCCAATACAACCTGATTTATCCTCTCTGACCTGAAATCTGGCTTAGACCTGAGGTCCGTGATATTTACTTTCACCACATACATCAGAGCTCCCGTATAACCTTTTCTTTCCTTGTGAGGTCTTCGTAAGTTTCTCTCTCCCTGACAACAAAAAAATCTTCTTTATCTACAATTATTTCGGGAGGTCGGCAACGCGAATTATAGTTGGATGCCATCGAAAATCCATAAGCACCTGTATCCTTAACGGCGAGGTAAGAACCCACATCCGGTTTTGTTATTTCCACATTATCACCCAGGAAATCGCCCGACTCACAGATCGGCCCCACCACACCGGCAATAATTTTCTCCCCCCGCACCTTTTTTAAGGGCATTATTTTATGAGATGCTCTGTATAGACCGGGCCTCAAAAAATCACTCATTCCCGCATCCACCACAACAAAATTCTTCCCGTTCATCTTTTTAAGATAAAGGTCCTTTGTCACCAAAATAGCACTATTACCAACGACTGTCCTGCCGGGCTCAATTAAGACTGTAACATTCAATTTTTTCAGGGGCGGAGTTATCAATTGAGCGAGTTCTTTGTAGGTGGGGACCTTTTCGTCATTGTACGAAATTCCAAGTCCCCCACCAATATCAATGTACTTTATGCCATCGAGCTTCTCACACAAAGAAACTAACTTTGAGATGCTTTTTATAAATGGTTCTAATTTTTTAATCTGTGAGCCTATATGCGCATGAAGACCCACGATTTTAATGTTATCCAACTTTTTCGCTTTCTCATAAACATTTATGGCATCCTCGAAGGGGATTCCAAACTTTGATATTCCAATACCCGTTGCATCATAAGGATGAACATTAGCGTGTACATCGGGATTGATTCTAAGACCTATGGACACGACTCTCTTAAACCCTTTAGCTATTTCGTTAATCACCTCTATCTCCCTCTCAGATTCGACATTAAACAGTAGAATTTCCCGTTTTATACCGTAAGCTATTTCACTCTCTGTTTTTCCAACACCGTCAAAGACGATCTTCCTGGAGTTTATGCCCAGGTAGAGTGCCTTATAAAGCTCACCACCCGAAACTACATCCGCGCCACTCCCCTCTCTTGCCAATATTCTACATATGTTCAAGTTCGAATTTGCCTTCAGGGCGTAACAAACGAGGTGGGGAACTTGCCCAAATGCCGCATCTATATCTCGATAATTATCTATTATACCCTTCTTGCTGTATAGATAAAAGGGAGTTTTCACAGACTTTGTAATCCCGCTTACTTTCACTCCCTCACAATAGAGT
Organism: Caldifarciminota bacterium UBA3073; assembly: GCA_002366725.1. GTDB lineage: Bacteria > Hydrothermota > UBA3073 > UBA3073 > UBA3073 > UBA3073. The sequence continues at coordinate 4,604 of DFBT01000117.1, read as the reverse complement.
TCGTTATCTCTGTAATAGAAATTAGAAGTCATATTATAATATTTTACTACGATTTCAATTAAGAGTCAAGAGAGACCCTAAATTCTTGCCTGGATTAACTCTTTTGCCTTCTCTACAGCTGATCTTGCGTCATCTGCATAGCCATCGGCACCTATCTCATCAGCATATGTCTGAGTCACAGGTGCACCACCTACCATTATCTTCACACTATGTCTTAGCTTTGCTCTCTCTAAAGCCCTAATGGTCGATTTCATTAATAGCATTGTAGTAGTGAGAAGGGCGGACATACCCAAGATTTGCGGACTGTGTTCCTTTACTGTTGCCACAAATTTCTCGGGGGAAACATTGACTCCCAGATCAATTACCTCAAAACCTGCTCCTTCCATCATTATCGAGACAAGATTTTTACCTATGTCATGCAAATCACCTCTTACTGTTCCAATTGCGAACTTTCCAATATGTTTAATCCCTATTTTAACTACCAACGGTTTTAAGACATCCATTCCTGCATGCATTGCCCTGGCAGCTAATAAAACCTCGGGTATATATATCTCATTAGCCTTAAACTTCTTACCAACTATATCCATGCCGGGAATTAATCCTCGGTCTACTATATTTTGAGGTGATATTCCCCGATCGATAGCAAGTCGAACCAGCTCCTTAATATTAGATACCTGACCGGTTATAAGGCTTTGGCTGATTTCCCCCAAATTAATCGTGGTACCCCCTCTCCCCTGGATTACAAAAATTTTTCTATTCTAAATCGAAAGAAACAGCATCAAGTTGAGATGGTATTAACCCAATTAGATACACATAGAAAGTAAACTTTATACCGAAATAGGATATTTGCCGTATCTTTTTGTAGATTCGACCATAGCTATAAAATTTTTAAGCTTCACATATTTAGGTATTGAGTTACTGGAGCCAAGGCAATAGCCACCACCAGGTGCTACTGTATGTATCTTTTCTCTGACTTCCTCTTCCGTCTCTTCTGGCGTCCCTCGGGTTAAAGTATAGGAAAGGTCAATATTTCCAATAACACAAAGTTTGCCCTTAACTTTTTCTTTCACCTCAACAATGTCCATTGCTTTAGGTTCGATAGGGTGAATGGCATTAACACCACAGGCAATGATATCATCAATAAAATCCCAGAGTTTTCCGTCAGAATGGTATATATAGGGTATATTATGTTTCTTGGCCATGTCGCCAATTTTTTTCATCCAGGGCAACAAATATTTTCTAATAAATATAGGTGAAATTATAGGTCCGGCATGATAAGCAATATCGTCACTATACCAGATAGCTTTTACGCAGTCAAAGGTAACCATGTTTTCGAATAGGTTGAAAACAATGGTGCCAATTTTTTCAAAGAGCGCTTCAATAAGTTCGATATCTTCGTAAAGCATCAATGAGAAATTCTCAAATCCCATTAGCTCCCACACCATTGTAAATATATCACCGTATTGTCCTATGACCGCCATCGAATCGGGTAGATATTTGGTAATCTTCTCGAAATCAGAGTAATCAACGTCCTCTGGTTTAGACCATATATATTGCTCGAAATCCTGCCAAGAACTAATGATGCCTTTATGCTCACTTGCCCAGTGCCAGCCACCTTTTTGGGGCGTAATCTTGGATAGATTCATATCAATGCCGGGTTGCAGTTTAACATAATCATAACCGGCTTGCGACCAAAATTCAACCTCTTCTTTAAGAGAGTAAATTTTCTTTCCTAAAAATCTCTTTTTTATCTCTTGAGCGATACCAAGTTCCACAAGTGGCACATAATCAGGTTCACCACAATAAAGTGCGGTACACAGGCGATCAAAATTTGGCTTACGACACATTTCTTTTATCACCGTTAAGACCAGAACAGATAAAATCTATAAAGTTCAATCTGGTGGATGGATTTATACTCCCGAGGGAAAGAAAGTAAGGCAAGAAGAATTCCGACTGTCCACATTTTATATATAATTTAAGGGTAATATTTGAACTACCGGGAGAACCTTTAAAGCAGTTAAACCCTGACTGATGTCTCCATCTTCATCGAGTAAGAAATTATACACCAAGTTTCCCCTTTTGTCAAGTAAAAACAGTCAAAGAAGATGACACGAGGAGAAATTTATCACGGAATCAAAACACGAAATGTAGAAAGAAAGGGCAAGTAAACCAACATCTTTATGCGAAGAGCAAGGCGCAAGAGGTCTTTCACACAGCTCAGCAACGAAGGGTTATCGGCTCATCCTCTTCTTCGATCATCCTTCTTAATTCCTCTGACCATCTATAAAATTCTTCGAGGGTAAACTCCTTTATGTATACCATTCCCCTTGTTGCCTGCAATCTTGGTATAGGGTTATAGTAGAAGAAATCTCTGCCCAGGCAAGTTTTTATCACCTTATACTGCTCGACCATTATCTTCTGAGTCAGTTCTGAGAAAGGTCCATCGTATTCATAACTGGGAAATGACGCCATTTTCTGGGAGCCAAAACAATTGGTAAATGCATTATGTAATATGGCAAAGGAATTCATGGAAACGGGGACAAATATATCGGCTTCACTCGGCTCAAATCTATACCACACATTTCTGTATCCCCATACCTTTATGCTTTTCCCTGATTCTTTCTGATACACCTTTAATGCCTCGGAGAAGGCCTGGAGTACCTTATAATGAGTATCTGGACCGCTCGCCTCGGGGTCCAGGGCGACAGTCACCACATTGGGAGCAGTATTCCTGAGCAGATTTACCAGCGGTGTTACATCTCTTCCGAGCTGCGGTTCCTCGGTAAAAATATCTCCTTTATAAAAACCAAGTCGCGTATGAATAACATTTTGGTGGTTGAATCCGAGATAGCCCCATAAGAGTTCAACTTCCCATTCCCTGATCATCCCCTTTAATCTCTGTACAATCGCAATATCTTTTTTGCCGGGGTATTGGGTTTGAAAGTAATTCTTAAGCTCAACAATTCTAAATTTTAAGTTATTTAAGTTGTCATCTTCGTATACTTCTATCGTATTACGTAAAAATCTGCGCGCGGTCGCCTCTGCTTTCATGTCCGTATCGTTTGCTGCGACGCCATCCAGGTATCGGTAAATGTCTCCGTCCCGAGCTAATTGGTTAGAAGGTTCGAAATAACCATTGGATGCCAATTCTTGAAATGTAGGGGTATCAATAAATTTCTCCAGATTCTGTAAGGTTTCTAATGCATAAGAATTAGTCACAGCACGAAATCCGCTTGTCATATAAGCAAAATAATGTGTATTCTCGGGGGGACGCACAAGATGTACTATATAAGGAAGATAACCAAGCATTATATCATCAGGATGGGGCGCAGTGTGAAGAAAGACCGTATTCAGAATCCCTTTTGTTCCATTGTCTAGTTTTTTTGTTATCGCTGTGTTCACTCTCTCTACAATATTCTTAACATCTTCCTTTGTTTTTTCCAAACATATTTGAGCAAATCTGTCCTTGTGGAGATCATCTACTGTTAAATCTACCAATTTCTTTTCACATTTCGCCGCCAGATTTATTATGTATTTTTCTACTTCTCTCTCTGCGATTTTTTCCAAAGGTACAAGGTCTTCATAACATCTATCATCAAGCAGGGAAGCAGCCCCTTTTGTGACAAAAAAACGAGCAGCAGGCAGTCTTTGTAAAGCTGTTGCCGGATATAAAATATGTGGTTTATTCTGTATAGCATTCCTCACTACCTTCGCCTTAGAATGTCCAGCGGCAATTATGATGGCAGTTGTAGTTGGATTATAAGTAATCGTTGCCAATCCCATGCTGATAACCAACCTGTTCCTTGAGACCTCTATTCCTCCCAAATCTATGGCGGATGCCGCCGCCGTTTCATAGTTTATCGAAGTGAGTCTGGTGACAGAATTGTGATTGGAACCCTTTACATTAAATGCAATATGTCCATCGGGCCCTATTCCTCCCAGAAAGAACCCTATGCCTCCTAACTCTCTTATCTTCTCCTCATATTCCATAGTAAATTGGTCTACAGCCCTTATCGCCTCTTGCTGCAATCTTTCTGTATTGTTGCCTGGATGTCTTGTACGCAGTTCGAGATCCACCTTCCATTGTGGAAAAATAGCTTCCGCGTGCATCCCGTCCGGAACCCCCAATTTCCATGTGTCAATAAACATACCCTTTTTCTTATCCAGTCCAAAACCCTTGATATAAAACTGATGGACATAGTAGTAGAAACTATTTTGATATTTGGGGTCTATAGGATAAAATTCATCTATTTGAACAAAGTAAAGAGAACCAATTCTTGGCTTTTTGGAAGGATCGATACCCCACTCTTTCAATTCTTTTTGCACTTCTTTTTTATCCCAATTTTTGAGATAGTAACTTGCCCATTTTATGAAGTATTCAGGGGTTTTTCCGGTAGGAAGCGAAACCACCCCTCCTGGATTGAACTGAACCCACTCCAGAAATCTAAGAGCTGTCAGTTTGCCTAACATGGGAAAGTTTTCTACCTCAATCAATTTTATTTTCTCGTGGAGATAAGTAAACTTTCGGTGTGATTTTTTTAGGGCTATTTCCTCAACCCTTGAGAAAGTATTATATTTTCGGTTCATGTCCGAATTAGTTGCAA
>DFBT01000015.1 GCA_002366725.1 Caldifarciminota bacterium UBA3073 | reverse complement strand
ATAAACTCAGATTATGCATTAACCACAGATAAACACAGATATTCACAGATTATATAAAAGTTTTCAAGACTATGAGCATTCACCTTTTGGGTGAAAAAGGATTTTGATTTTAACTTTTGTCCATACGGATGCTGTGCATAAGTTCTTTATTGACCTATCTTGTCCATACGGATCTTGAGATGGTAATCTCGTGGTAATCTCGTGGTTTCTCAATGCATATTTTGGGATAAATACTTGACCAGAATTGACCTTCTTCTGGTAAAAAGGATAGTTTTATGTATCTCATCCCAAGAGATAATGTGGTATTCAGTGTCTTGGGCGAGGATATTAAAGAAATCTATTTTACAAGTGCCTATAAATCTGGGTATCCCGAAGTGGACAGAGCAAAGGCTCTATTGTATGAGGTAGAAAATCCGAGGGGTGCGGTAGTTTTTGTCCACGGAACGGGGAACAGAAATTTCTCTCATCTTCAGTATTATCCCCGAAAATTATCTGAGAACGGATATGTAACTATAATGCCGGTGCTGCCTTATCATTTTGAAAGGCTGCCTTCCGGTGATACGGTGAGCTCTGCATTTTTGAAGGGTTCTTCTTCGGCAATGGAAAAGAAATTCTATCAAGCTGCAATCGATGTGATGACCTGTGTAGATTATCTTGAAGGACGCGGTTTTGAAAAAATACATATTATGGGGTATAGTTTTGGGGGAATGATTTCAACTATTGCGATGGCTTTGGATAAAAGATTGGACAGGGGAATCTTAATAGTTACGGGGGGTAACTTTGAATTCATCACATGGCACAGCATTGCTACCAGAGTAATAAGACTGAAATACGAAGAAGATGAAAGCTGTAATCCAGAAAAATGTCATAAAATTCACAGAACTTTTGATGAAACGGCGAGGAATTTCGGTGGTGTGGGAGAATTAGAAAAATTACCCAGTTGTTTTAGATACGATGCGTCATTATTTGCCAATATGATAAACGGGGAAAAAGTACTCATGTTTACGGCTTTATTTGACCCGTTTATTCCCCGTAAATCTTCAGATGACCTGTGGCATAGACTGGGAAAACACAAAAGATATAAACTGTTGAGCGGGCATATGACTGCACATGTTTTTTACAGAAGATACATTCTGAAGAAAAGTCTGGCATTTTTAAATACATAGAAAACTGCTTGTAATGTGTTACTTCTAAAGAGACTGTATGATTGCCAATTTTTTATTGCCTGGGATTCTCATTGGATTAACGGCTGGGTTATCACCCGGCCCACTTTTAACACTGGTGATCTCGGAGACGCTGATGCATGGTGGAAGAAGTGGCGTTAAGGTATCTCTCGCTCCGCTTTTTACGGATGTACCGATAATTATTATTACATTTTTAATTTTTAATCGGCTGAAAGATTTAAACACCGTTTTGGCATTTATTTCAATATCGGGAGGGCTTTTTCTCCTGTATCTCGGATACGAGAATTTGAGAGTGAATGAAGGTAGATTCCGGGTAAAAACTGATAAAGGACGCTCTCTGCAAAAGGGTATTATTACAAATGCGCTGAGTCCTCATCCATATATATTCTGGTTATCTGTCGGCGGCTCTTTCTTGGTCAAAGGCGGCGTCTTGGATTGTTTTTTATACTTACTGGGATTCTACTTGCTTTTAATTGGTTCAAAAGTTACGGTCGCTTTAATTACCGATAAAGGTAGAAATTTGCTCAAAAGCAGGCATTTTATTTATCTCATCAGAATATTGGGATTCGTACTATTTGGCTTTTCAATAATGCTGATAAGGAACGGGATAGCTTATCTACAGAAATAATTTTAAACCCCTTTGAGGTAAATTTCTGCCGCGGAAGATTAAATTAACAAAGGTGGGAAGTAATTGAGAGGATAATTGCATCTGATACGAACTGTTTATCCCTCGGGACTAATACCCTTTCGCCATCAATATCGAGTCCCAGGATACTGGCTTCGTTTATTAGCTTTTCTGCCACGGTTCTTCCAAACCTGTGAGAGATTTCGGGAAGAGAAATTCCCGCTCTCTTCCTAAGTCCGAGCATAATACATTCTTCTAACGCCTTTTCGGCGGTGATCTTTTCCCGTTCGTGCGGTTTACCTTTTATATAGTCGTAAAGTCGGGGATTGGCGTACCTGTAAGTTCCATCGTATGAATGTGCTGATGCACCGAGCCCGAGGTAGATACCTCCACCCCAGTAATTTATGTTGTGCCTCGATTCATATCCTGAAATTGCAAAAGAAGATATCTCATACTGTTTATACCCTTTACATTTTAGATAGTCTATCATATTGTAATATAACTTCTCTTCTAAATCCTCCTTCATGGGTTCTTCTCCATATAGTGGAGTTTCGGGTTCATATGAAAGAGAATAAGCCGAGATATGCTCAGGATTAAGAACTGTTATTCCATTGAGTGTTGAGTGCCAGGAATTTTTATCCTGAAGAGGTATCCCGTATATCAAGTCAATTGATATGTTTTCAAATCCCGCGTATCTGGCGTCCTCAAAACATTTAACTGCCTCCTTACCTGTGTGTATCCTTCCGAGATATTCAAGTTCTTTGTCATTTAAAGATTGTATTCCAATACTTAATCTATTTATTCCCTTACTCTTGTAGTAGGTTAATTTTTCTCTATCCACAGTGCCTGGATTAACCTCTATGGTGAATTCTTGAGGTGATAAGTTAAAGTTATAGTTTATAATCTTCAATATCTCGAGCAGTTCTGCAGTATGAAGTATAGATGGAGTACCACCACCAATGTATACGGTATCAAATGTTACCCTGAAGACCTCTTTGCGTTTTTCTGCCTCTTTTTGAAGACTTTCTATATACGGTTTTACAAGTTTCGGGGAATACGGAACAGAGTGGAATGCACAGTATCTGCATTTCCTCACACAGAATGGAATGTGTATATAGAGTCCCGGCATAAGTTACACGCTATACATTGAGCATGGTTGAGAAGAAATTGAAACCGAAGATACCCGTGAGAATACCGAGGACGATAAGAATCAATATAATCAATTTTCCCAAGTCCTGTGCCTTTATGCTGCCGGTGAGTATGGGTTCCTTTGAAAGGTAGGCAGATGCGGCATATAATTCTTCTCCGATGATGGTATAATCGCATGCGGTGACGAAGAAAGGTAACTGCGTTACCGAATCCGTGCCCGCTATCTGAACGGCGCCCGTCATATTCCCCGTCTCTGCCAGAAGAAGTGACTCCGCCCAGAACATACCCAGAAAGAGGTTGGTTGCAGGTTTCTCCCTTATCATTATACCACTTACGGCGGCGGCGTATGCGAACTGGCTGTCTGTAACGAAAAACACACTGTCTTCATTGTATGAGTCTGGTCTTCCCGCCTCCATATATCCCTCTTTTGTAACCTGTCTCGCAACCATATAGACTATGGCATCTGCAATGGGGACAATGAGGCGTGTATCGTATTCGGCGATCTTCTTTGAAACCCTCTGGAGTATGTTTATGGACGCAATGGTTGCAACATCTGACATAGTGGAAAGCCCGGGCACATACATAACAGGTCTTCCCATCTCGGTTGCCCTGCCGACCGCCTCATCGAGTGCATCGAGTCCCGTGATCTTCCTTATAAACAGGCTTTTGCCCTTTTTTGCCGTGCTCACGAAGTAGAATAATATACCCATAAATATTACAACGGCAAAAAGTGTATTTACCTTGTTCCTATTGAACCATTGGTATGATGCAATGGCGGGTAGGGATGTGTTTGAGAAATCTGTATGAAAAAGCTCCCGGGTACGTCCCCTTATCTTATAATAGTATTCTCTGCCGTTTTTTATTTCCCGTAGGTCTCTGTATCTGGACATTCCTCTGCCCGCATAGCCAATCATAGAAAAACCCGTGTCGGGCAATTCACTCCTCCATATTTCATAACCCTGAAGAAGTGAATCATCCGCCGAAATCTTCCATTCAATAGTTATTGAGCTTCCCGCGTCGTTCGGTGTATCATACGCCCTCACATTCGATGGAGCGGCAAAGGACAATAATAATGATAATATGATCTCCATACATGCCTCCGTCCTACAGAAATTAACGGGTTAAAAAGGGTTAGTTTGTTAGTTAGATAGTTTGTTAGTGTATAATATTACCACTTTTTTTGTAGAAAGTCAAGGAAAAAATGAACAGGAGGAAAAAATTGCCCACGGAACACACGAAAGACACTGAAAGATGAAAAAATACAGGGAGTGGAAGGAAAAGATAGCCCACGGAAAACACTAAAAAACACCGAATATAAGTATAAAGAATAAGATAATTTCGTATACCTCGTGTGTTTCCTGCCTACCGGCAGGCAGGCGTGGGAGTGATAATTCCGAAAATAAAAAAACTTGACATATTATAAAAATTGTGATATACTTATAAAGATGATCAGAATAGGCATAGATGCAATGGGCGGAGATAATGCCCCCGGTGTTATACTGGATACTGTATCCGAACTTGTGCGTACGGTAGATGATGTCCAATTCGTACTTATGGGGAGAGAAGACATATTGAAGGGGAAGTTGCCGGAGGTGGTGGAGATCGTTGATGCACCGGAGGTTATCGGGGCGGATGAACTTCCGTCTATTGCCTTCAGGAAGAAAAAGAGGACGTCCATTGCCGTTGGCATCGAATTGCAGAAGAAAAACGAGATAGATGCATTTGTCAGTGCCGGGAATACGGGTGCCTTCGTCGCATTTGCCACCCTTGGGCTTGGAAAACTCCAAAATGTGAAGAAGGCAGGGCTTGCGACCTTCTTTCCCACAAAAGAGGGAAGGTTTTTGGTCATCGATGTTGGAGCAAATGCGGAGGCAAAAGCGGAACATCTCTTCCAGTATGGTATTATGGGAAGTATATATACCGAAGAGGTGATGAAGGTGAGAGCACCGAGAGTTGGGATTCTCTCCATTGGTGAGGAGGAAATAAAGGGTAATAGCGTGATAAAAGAAGCACGGGAACTTCTGAAATCTGCCGAGATTAATTTTGTGGGAAATATAGAGGGTCATATGATACTCAGAGATGTGTGCGATGTCCTTGTGTGCGATGGATTTGTTGGAAATTCCCTTCTGAAATTTGGCGAGGGCGTGGTAAATCTCATAATGGAATTGCTAAAAGAGGGCATAAGCACTTCTTTGAAGGCGAAGTTTGGGGCATTACTTATGCGCGACACCCTGTACGGAATAGCGAGGAGGATGAATTACGATGAGGTTGGCGGTGCAATAATCCTGGGGGTTAAAGGTATAGACATTGTATGCCACGGTAGGTCAGGTAAACAGGCGATAAAGAACGCCGTTCAGCTTGCAGTAGAATGCAAGAGGCGTGATGTAAACCGTGTTATCGAACAGAGATTGGGACAGGTTTAAGGACAGATAAACCAATACCCAATGTCTAATGACCCCGATGAAATAGCTCACAAGTTCGCATTTCACCCCGTGCATTATCATTACAGGGCAGGCGGGGTAAACCAATAACTAATAATAACAAGGATGGACTATGAAACTTGTAAAACCCGATGAGATGAGAAAAATCGATAAGAAGACTATCGAAGAGATGGGCATTCCCGGCATTGTACTTATGGAGAATGCGGGAAAAGGAACTGTGGATGAGATGGAGAAAGAGTTCGGCTCCTTTGTTTCAAAAATGATAGTTGTGGTATGTGGAAAGGGAAACAACGGCGGAGATGGTTTTGTTATAGCGAGATGGCTTATAAAGAAGGGAGCGGATGTCTGCGTTTTTTTGATCGGCAAGAAGGATGATGTGCGTGGGGATGCCCACATCAATCTCAACATTCTCTCCGGGATGGATATTGAGGTGAGAGAGATCATTGATGATGGTACACTTTCACCCTTCCGGGAATCACTCAAGGATGCGTATATCGCCGTAGATGCGATTTTCGGCACGGGATTCAAGGGAGAAATTGGGGGTATAACAGCCCATGTCATAAACCTCATAAATGAGAAGGGTATTCCCGTGGTCTCCGTGGATGTTCCGTCGGGTGTGGATTGTGAAAACGGAGATGTGGGGAGTGTATGTGTGAATGCAACCCTCACCTGCACTATGTGCCTTCCCAAAAGAGGTCTTTATCTATATCCCGGGAAAATGCATTGTGGTAAACTGCGGGTGACAGACATCGGCGCGCCACCCTCCCTGTTCGATGAGGCGACGGTTGAATTGATAGACATATCTCTTGCGAGCTCGATCCTGCCGCAGAGACCACCATACGGACACAAGGGAACATTTGGTAAGGTGCTCGTTCTTGCGGGTTCTCCCGGGTTCACTGGCGCCGCTGCTCTCACCTCCCTCTCGGCATTGAGATGTGGTGCGGGACTTGTCTATCTCGGTATTCCCCAAAGTCTGAACCCAATACTCGAAACAAAGGCGACCGAGGTGGTAACAATCCCCCTTCCCGAAACACAGTCACATACGATAGGTAGCTCCGCGATGGATGTCCTCAATTTGTATTTCAAGGGGATCGATGTAATAGCCATGGGGCCGGGTGTGGGAGTTCATACTGATACGAGAGACTTTGTTATCGGGGTGATGCAAACCGCGAGTTCACCTGTGATAATAGACGCAGATGGCTTGAATAATCTCAACGGCGATGATTTTAAAGGTGACCACCCTTCGCTCGTTCTCACCCCCCATCCCGGAGAGCTTTCGAGGCTCACCGGGAAGAGCATAAAGTACATAGACAAAAACAGAATAGATGTGGCACTCACCTTTGCGGGAGAATGGAATGTTGTACTCGTACTCAAGGGCGCCCCGACGGTCGTGGCGTCACCCGATGGAAGGTGTTATCTAAATACCACAGGCAACTCGGCACTCGCAACAGCGGGTTCGGGAGATGTATTGACCGGTATAATTGCGGCTTTATCTGCGCAGGGAACAGAACCCCTGCAGTCTGCGGTTCTCGGTGTGTATATACACGGGTTGTCGGGCGACCTCGCCGCCAAGGAGAAAACGGAATATTGTGTGATAGCTGGAGATGTGATGGAGAACATACCCGAGGCAATAAAGACGATAAAAGACTACCCTTTAGCTTAGTAACTGTCTTTCGACCCCACGACACAACGATTTATCCTGTGGAATGCGTGAGCTATTCCATCAGGACGCTAAGACTCGATAACTAATCACTGATTACGCCTTTTGCTTTACTTTCCCCTTTTTCCTTTTTCCTTGGGTCTGATAGTCTCTTGTCTTCGGTCTGATGTCTTTGCTCTGAATAAATATGATAGATATTCACGCGCACATAAATGACCCCGATTGATTTCTTCCCCTTCCTCTTTATACCTTACAGAACCGATGAACATAAAACTCACGATAGAATACGATGGCACGCATTTCTACGGGTTTGAAATTCAACCCCAGAAAAGAACCGTGAGGGGTGAAATTGAATCCGCCATTCTCGGGGTTACGGGGGAAGAGATAAAGCTTTGCTGTGCCGGCAGAACCGATAAGGGTGTTCATGCGCTCGCACAGGTCATCAATTTCAGTACGGGTTCAGGACTTTCTCCAAGTGACCTAAAGAGGGCAATCAATGCAAATCTACCCAAAGATATATATGTAAAAAATACCGCTGAGGTGCCGGACGAGTTTCACGCAAGGTATTCGGCGAAAGGAAAGGTTTATCTTTACAGATTACTTGGGGGAAAGTCACCCCTGAGGAGAAATTATGTGTGGGAGTATAGATTTAAGTTGGATTTTGCTACTTTGAGGGAAATAGTACCGATTTTCTGCGGAAGGTATAATTTCAAGAGATTCGCAAAGAGGGATGAGGGCGTGTGTGAAGTGAGAAGGTTCGATATGTGGGAGAAGGAAGACGAAATCCACCTCGAAATAGAGGGGGACAGGTTTCTACACAAACAGGTGAGAATGATGGTGGGAACGGCCCTGCTTTTTGCGAGGAACAGGATAGATAGGGCTTCGATTATTCACATGCTGAACGGGGGAGAGGGAATGGCTGCACTTGCACCCGCGAGCGGTCTGTATCTTAAAAGGGTGATCTATTAAATTGTGGAGTGACAGCGTTTACGCTGTTATAAAAGGATGTAACAGTCTAAAGACTGTCATTCCCAAAAGTATATATGGGAGTGACAGCGTTTACGCTGTTATAACTAACATGCACTATCCTGAGGTCAGAAATATCCATCGCCCCGCACATTTATATTTCGATGCTATGGTCTACTTCGTCAGCGCTTCGACACTCCATCAAAAACCTTTCTTTAATACCGATGCCAAGAAGCAATTTATTAAAAACGCACTGGATAGCGCTGTTAAGAAATATGGATATACTCTGTACGCATGGACTATTTTAGACGATCACTTTCATATCTTGTTTAAGACAGGCGCAGGAAAATGGCTACCAAGATTTCTTGGTAATATCAAAGGAAGAAGTTCTTGTAAACTAAATAGACTTGAAGGTAAAATGGGACGAAGGGTCTGGTTCCAATACTGGGATGTCTGTATTCGTGACAAATCCGATTTTTACACACGTTTAAACTATATTCATTATAACTGTGTTAAGCATGGTTATACACAAAAAATGTCCGAATATAAATGGACAAGTTTTCATAGTTTCGTGGAAAAATACGGTGTAGAGTGGGTGAACTCCTGTCTAAAAGAATATCCCATAGTAGATTTCACTCCAAAGGGAGAAAACGATTAACGGAGTGACAGCGTTTACGCTGTTATAGTGGAGTGACAGCGTTTACGCTGTTACATGAGTATTATCGTTTTTTTATAACAGTCTAAAGACCGTCACTCCCCACATCTATAACAGTCTAAAGACTGTCACTTCCCATATCTATAACAGTCTGAAGGCTGTCACTCCCCACATCTATAACA
>DFBT01000045.1 GCA_002366725.1 Caldifarciminota bacterium UBA3073 | reverse complement strand
GGCGCTGCCGATGTTGCAAACGATATTACCTGGTGGGAAAATGGTCTGGTTGGGATTGAAGAAAATCATGGAGGTACGGCGGACATACCGGGACAGTTTATTCTCGCGTCTACACATCCCAACCCGTTTAATTCATCGACGACCATCAGTTTTGGCTTGCCGAAAGACTCATATGTTACCATTCGAATCTTAAATCTGCTGGGACAGGAAGTAACTACGCTCGTAGATGCTAAATTGCAAGCCGGCTGGAAGAGTGTGAGATTCGACTGCTCACATCTCTCTTCGGGAATTTATTTTGTGTCGATGCAAACCGAACAATATCTGGCGGTCAAGAGAATTGTTTTGTTTAAACAGTGACAAGAGAGTTTCCCAAAATAGATAAAAAAATTTCTTTTATGAGTTCATTCCTGGCGGCAGGCAAGCAATTCCTGAAAATAATTAATTAACAGGGATCGAAAGAGAACTTATCCATACGGATCCGTAGGGAAGAGATAAAGATGAAAAGAAATAAAAAATAAATCTCTTACAAGTCTCTTACAAGTCCCTGTTAAATACTAAAAAACAAACAAGAATCTCTCTTACCCTGTAAAAATGACTTTTGAGAAGCTCCATTGAAAAAACAAAAATTAGGTGTTTTTTACAAATAACTTAAATTTGTTTTATGTAATGGAGAAAATACGAAGAGAATAGTGTTTCTTATCTATATAACAAGGATTAAGCTGTTTTGTAGAATACACAGTAAAGAGAAATGGGAGGAAAATATAAATGAATAAGAGAAAAGAGTTAACAATGGACAAACTCAGAGAATATCTTGATAAAAAAAATATCCATCCGTCGTATCATCGTCTGAAGATTCTAAAATATCTGATGGAGCATAAAACACACCCAACAGTTGATATGATATATAAAGACCTCTCAAAAGAAATAGCAACCCTCTCAAAAACGACCATTTACAATACCTTAAGTCTTTTTCTAAAAGAGGGGATTATATCGTGTTTGACAATCGATGAGAATAAAATAATGTATGACTACAACACAAAGCCACATGTACACTTCATATGTATTAAGTGTGGCTGTGTGTATGATATACACCTAAAGTGCCCTATATTTGACAAAGAAATCATAGAAGGTCATAAAATTACAGAATACCACATCTACCTCAAGGGCATCTGCAAAGAATGTTTAAAAAACGCATAACCGCATTTTTTTTCTTTGAGACTCCCACAAAAATATAGACATTATAGTTTGGTTAGAAAATAATCACAAAGAGCACAAAGATTTTTTTAACAGGGATTTTAAGAGGTTGAAAGCGATTCTTCTTTTTTTCTTATTTTTTTCGTCTCATAAGTTCTCTTTTTTCTTAACAGGGACTCATATGAGACTGGGATGAGACTTTAAATATAAAAATTAGTTTGTCTCTTAAAGGTCTCTTACCTGCCTACCGTCAGGCAGGCAAGTCACTGTTATTTTTCTTTCTTGACAGGGACTTTGACGAGACTTGTCCATACGGATCCTTTGGATACGAGAATTCAAAAAAATGATTCTCTGTCTCTTAAAGGTCTCTTACCCCACCAAGACGGGGCAGGCAAGTCACTGTTAAATTTTTTCCTTGACTTTTTCCAAAATTTGTGTTATAATTGACAAGTGTAATAAATACAGAGTTGAAATCAATTCAAAGAAAGGGGGGAAGAAATGGACACTAAAACCTTACACAAGGTAAGCTATGGTTTGTATGTTGTTAGCTCAAAGATGGGCGCGAAAATCAACGGACAGATTGCCAATACGGTATTTCAGGTAACATCAGAGCCGCCAACGATGGCGGTGAGTATAAACAAGGAGAATTTGACCCACGAATTTATTGAGGAAAGCGAAGTTTTTGCCGTCTCAATTTTGTCAGAAGAAACACCGATGAAATTCATAGGGCACTTTGGTTTTAAATCTGGCAGAAACTTAGATAAGTTCGAAGATGTGGATTATAAAGTCGGTGTAACTGGCGCCCCCGTACTTTTAGTTAATACTATCGGTTACTTGGAGGCAAAGCTTATCAATACTTTTGATGCCGGAACGCATACCGTTTTTATCGGAAAGGTAGTTGATGCCAAAATTATCAGTGATAAAGAACCGATGACTTATGCCTATTATCATAAGATAAAAGGCGGTAAGGCTCCCAAAACGGCGCCGACATATATAAAAGAAGAAGGTCGAAAGGAGGTGGGTAAAATGGCAAAGTACAAATGCACAGTCTGCGGATATATATACGACCCCGAAAAGGGTGACCCAGATTCTGGTATCAAACCCGGTACACCTTTCGAAGATCTCCCCGAGGATTGGGTTTGTCCCGTATGTGGAGCTGAAAAATCGGCGTTTGAAAAGGAGGGTTAAAAATGAATGCAAGAGAAATAAAGCCGGGGGTCTATTCGGTGGGGGCAATAGATTGGGATAGAAGGTTGTTTGATGAACTCATACCCCTTCCAGATGGGACAACATATAATTCCTACCTGATAAAGGGTGGGAAGAAAACGGCACTTATAGATACCGTTGACCCAACCAAAGAGAAAGAGCTTATGGAGAATCTCCGGAAATTGGGTATAAACAAGATTGATTATATCATTGTCAACCACGCTGAACAGGACCATTCTGGAACGATACCCAAAATTCTGAAGCTTCACCCAGATGCTAAAGTTGTGACCAATCCGAAATGTAAGGGCATGCTGATGGAATTACTTCTAATCCCCGAGGGTAACTTCATAACGGTAGATAATGGAGAAAACCTGTCGTTGGGGGATAAAACACTGGAGTTCATTTACGCACCGTGGGTTCACTGGCCAGAAACGATGCTAACCTATCTGAAAGAAGATAAAATTTTATTTCCCTGTGACCTCTTTGGTTCTCATCTTGCCACAAGCGACCTCTATGTCCAGGATGAAGCAAAAGTCTACGAATCGGCAAAGAGATATTATGCGGAGATAATGATGCCATTCAGAAACAATATAAAAAGACACCTGGAGAAGATAGAAAAACTGGAGATCGAGATAATCGCTCCGAGCCACGGACCGATTCACAGTAGACCCGAATTTATCCTCGATTCCTATCGGAATTGGGTTTCGGACGAGGTTAAGAGTGAGGTAGTCATACCCTATGTCTCAATGCACGGAAGCACAGATAAAATGGTCGGTCATCTTGTAAATGCCCTTATGGAAAGGAATATAACCGTAAAGCCGTTTAATCTGACCAGGACAGATATCGGAGAATTGGCGATAGCTTTTGTAGATGCCGCCACCATAGTGATTGCCTCGCCCACGGTCCTGCTTGGTCCCCATCCGAATGTTATTTCAGCGGTTTATCTTGCGAATGCCCTGAAACCGAAGGTTAAGTTTGCATCTGTAATTGGTTCTTATGGTTGGGGTGGAAAGATGCTGGAACAGATCACGGGGATGCTTGGCAATCTCAAAGTGGAGCTCATAGAACCGGTTATTGTAAAGGGTCATCCCGGGAAAGAAGACTTCAAATCCCTGGACAGACTGGCAGATGAAATTTTGCATAAACATGCAGCACTTAGGAAAGAGATTTAAGAATGTGAATAAGATAGTATCAAATAGAATATGTCCGAAGGATCCGTGCACGGCATCTCATACGAGCCGTAGGGCCGTATGGACATGGAAAAGAATATGTTCGCAGAATCCGTATGGAAAAAACCACAGAGGTCACGGAGGTAATATTAAATATAAAAATTTAAATATTAAATTGACAACTTGCCTGACGGCAGTCAGGAATCAAAATTCAAAAATTCTCTGAGCCCTCTGCGTACTCTGCGGTTTAAAAGATGGGATAAAAAGATTGGTCCTATCTCTACGGTTCCGTATCCATTCCATACA
>DFBT01000118.1:11557-13199 GCA_002366725.1 Caldifarciminota bacterium UBA3073 | reverse complement strand
ATCTATAAAAGCTAAACAGCCTCGGGACAAAAGAAGGGGGTGATATTTAAATGGCACTTGAAGGTAGTTTAAAAGATATCGACATCACTGACCTTGTTCAGGTTTACAGTAACAAGGGAAGGACATGCAGACTCACCACGAGATACGGCAGTCTTGAGGGCATGATATTTTTCCACGAGGGAAATATCATCCACGCCTCTGTAGGTCCCCTCATCGGAGAGAATGCCTTTACTCAGCTATTAAAATGGAAAGATGGTTCATTCAAGATAGAAACAGATATAGAGAGTGATGTGGAAATGCCGAAGGTTACCATTGTGAAAGATACCCGCAAACTCATAAACGAGTCACTCAAGAAGATAGAAGAGGGAGAAGAAGACGAAATGCTCCTCACCTTGAAAGAAAGGATAAATGAGATTCCAGATGTGGAAGCTGTTGCAACATTATCCCCGAGTGATCTCTGGGTTGGTAAACAAATAGGAAAAGAAAATTTCCTTGCTACTGTATGTACAAGGGCAGAGATGGTTTCGAAGGAAATGGGTATGGGGGAGTTCAGGTGTATAGAAATGCAGGGGGACATGAAGCACGGTATTGTGTATAAACTCGGCAGCGGTTACCTTGTGGCGTGGATAAAACCCACTGCCGAGGTAGACAATGTAAGGGTGAAGATTGAAAAAGAAATAACGTAATTGGGAGCTAATATGGAAGAAATCCTTGACAAAATTATGTCTATTGGCGGCGTGACAGGCTGTTATATATACAACTTGAACAAGGGGATAGAAAGCAGAATGGGATATCCCGAGGGCGAGGAGCTTCGCAACATCTCAAAGGACCTCTTGCAAATCTTCACCGCCTTTGGAGCAGACGACAACAAACCGAGGGTACTCTGTGTTTCATACGATAAAGCTGAAATTACCATAAAACAGGCAAGTGAACACCTGATCGTGGTTTTCCATACCCCGAAGATCGATATGCCCCTTCTCCGTATTGCAATAAATGTTGCGTCCCATATAATCAAAAAATAGTGAGAGGAGATAAAATGGCTGAATTCAACAGGGGTTCTTTTTTTGACAGCCTGAATTCAGAATTAGCCAGGATTGTAGGTCCACTGGCTCCTGCTCTGATAAACGAAAAGGTCAAGCAACTTGGAAAAGAGCGAACTAATTTCCCAAAAGATATGACCGCTCACCTGGTTGAATTGCTCACTCCAGAGATAGGAGATGAGGAGAGAGAGATGCAATTTCAATCTGCTCTCCTGGACATACTGATAAATCTCTGAGACCTGCTTTACACCTCTCTCGTATTTCAAAAAGACACACATAGTGGTTTGTCACTATACAAAAAAGGCATCTCGGAGTGAGTGTGAAACGCTATCTGTGGAGTATATCGGAATGGCGGAGACAGATGGACAGGGAAATTAGATGTACCGCCTTCGGATGGTGGTCCCGCCGTTACCTTTCTTCCCTTTTCTATCTCATTTTCTCCCTTGTAGGATAAAAACCGACAAATTTATAAGTCAAAGTCCTACAGAAAAATCAGAGAAATTCCTATTTACTTTCTTTTCATTTTATGGTATAATATAATTGATGAAATATTGGGCGCGACTCATTTGTTTTAAAAGATAAGGCGATTATAAAACATTTGA
>DFBT01000118.1:5356-11517 GCA_002366725.1 Caldifarciminota bacterium UBA3073 | reverse complement strand
GGTAAGAGACTTATAAGAGACAAACTAATTTTTATATTTAAAGTCTCATCCCAGTCTCGTATAAGTCCCTGTTAAAAAAATTAGAGAGACGGAATTAGAGGTCTTTGTGGTTGTTGCTTTTCACAATACTCTTAATCTTGGAAGGGGGAGGTATGAGTCTGAAATCGAGGATCGTTAGTATTACCATGGGTATTATTATCGTAATAGGTGCGGGGTCCATTATATATGTATGGCTCTCCTTTAGAAATCTGACAAAAAGCGAGGTCGAAAGAGTTGGTGTGACCATAACCACCGTTTTCTCCAGACAGGCAAGCAAGCCTCTGATAGAGGACGACTTCGCTTCTCTCAACAGTTTGGTCGACGAGACCAAACGGCTGAGTAAAGATATATCCTATATCCTCGTCATAGATAAAGAAGGCAAAGCCGTTGCACATACATTTACGAAGATTCCACCCAATCTAATGAGTGTTAAAAGTGTACCCTCAAACAAAAAATACAGTGTTGCTACGGTAAAGGTGGATGGGAATACCGTCTACGATGTAGGCGTCCCAATCCTCGGTGGAACACTGGGTGTTGCCAGGATCGGCTTCACACAGAAATTCCTTATGCAATATCTCAAGGGTATGGTCAGGGGAATGATGATAAGTATCGTCGTAATTCTTCTGATAGGTGTCTTTGCCGGTTTATACACAGCCCGCAGTATCAGCCAGCCGATCTTACATTTGGTTGATGTAACAGAGCGCATCTCTATGGGAGAGGCTGATGTCTCCATAGACATACATTCAAAAGATGAGATAGGCAAACTCGCCGAATCCATAAGAAGAATGGCGGCATCGATAAAGATAGCCATGAAGAGACTTACATGAGGGAGATGATAAAATTCATAGGGGGGGTCTTTTTATTCTCGTCCCTCTTTTCCTCCGCGGAGCTTAAAGCGCTCAAGATGGGAGTGGCAGTTCCTCTCAGTGGAGAATTTGCCCTGGAGGGGAGGTCCATCCTGAGAAGCGTGGAGATGGCTGTAGAAGATGCAAACAGGGCTGGAGGGAAAAATATCGAACTGGTTTCGTATGACGACAGGTCTTCCGTCTCCGGCGCGATAGAGGCTGCCGAAGCACTCGGCAGTGACGATGAAGTCATCGCGGTGATTGGACACTATAATGAGTGGTGCACACAGGCTTCTGCTCCGATCTGTAATAAATATAAACTGGTTGCCGTGTCGCCGATCTCTATTAGCTCCCTGTTATCGGAGTCAGGTCCCTATATGTTTCGTATCTGTCCGAATGATGAATACCAGGGAAGGTTTATCGGTAGGTACGCCGTTAAAGAAAACAATAACATAGCCATAATATATGATGACAACCTTTACGGACAGGGGCTTAAATACTTTTTCACCAAAGAGGTGAAAACAAGGGGGGCGAATGTGATCGCCTCCATCCCCTACAGTATAGAAACTGACCTATCCCCGGCGGGTGTAGCGGATGTTGTCTTTATCGCCTGTGCCCCCCCCACGGCAGTTAATGTGTGTAAGGCATTGATCGGGCTCGGCAATCCATATAAACTTGGGAGCGATGGGATGTCCACGCCGACATTTAAGAACTGGGCGAGGAGCAATGCCTCAAGGATTGAATGTTTCACATACCTCGATACGACAATTCAAAAAATAAATGCCTTTATCGACAGGTATGAGGCGAGATATGGTATCCCCCCGGGTGATTGCGGTGTTCTCGCTTACGATGCTGCTAATCTCATCATATCTTCACTCGAAGTCGGTAAAACCAGGGAATCTGTGAGAGATTATCTCACCAATCTCGGCAGGAAGAGGGAACCTTTCAAGGGGCTCACGGGTGTAATAACCTTCAATGCAAATGGTGATGCGGTCAGGAATACCCCCATCGGGAAGATAGTTGAAGAGAAGGCAACCGTCAGAAGAGCAGTCGCTCTTGAGCCGGGTGTAGAAAAACCACAACTTCCACTGCCCGCGGTAAAAGAAGAGACAAAGCCCGAAGAATTGGTGGGTAGCGAGACCCCCGAATTCGTACCCTACGACGAGCCCCCTCATTTAAAAAAGATGACCTATCCCGAATACCTGAGACAGAGACAGATCGAGTGTTCGGGGATAGTGAGCCTGACCATAGATACCAATGGGGCTGTCGTTAAAGCGAAAATGCTCCGCTCCAATGCACCCGATTGGACAAATGACATAATCGTCGAGGAAGCACTGAAATGGAAATTCTCCCCGGCTACGCAGAGAGATAAGCCCGTAAAGGTAACCGTTGCTTTCCCCTTTAAGTTTGAAATCAAATAAGCCTAAAGACCTGCTCTAACCACAAAGGCACGGATAAAATATCAAAAATCAAATATTAAATATCAAAATTATCCATCTCAAGATCCGTATAGACAAACCAAAATGCAAAATTATCTTCAGCCCACCCCAGCGGGGAGTTCCATTTGTTCGGTGCACTGCCAAGTAAAATCCCTACTCACCACTGTTGGAGTGCCTGCCTACCATAGGTTTGCTGCAGCATCTTTGATTTTTGATATGTCATTTTGATTTTTGCACTTTGATATTTGATTTTTGTTATGTCTTGGTATCCTGGGAAAGTTTATGTCCTCTACTTTTCTTACCCTGGTCGTTCTCATCTCGTCGCTTGCCGTCGTGTTTCTCGTATCAAGATTTGTAAAATGTCTCTCTCAGAGGATATTCATTTATTTCCTCCTGATCTTTCTCGTTTACTGTTTTAAGGCATCGGAATTGATAATATCTTCCCCGAGATTTCACTCTCCTTACTCACCCCGAGACTTCGGCATGGAGTACAGAGATATTAATTTCCGAACAGATGACGGTATAGATATAAGAGGATGGTACATAGAGGGCAACGAGAGGGGGACGATAATTTTGTGTCACCCTTATGAAATGGACAAAGGTTATTGTCTACCCCACGCAAGATTCCTAAACCACGCCGGATACAACACACTTCTATTTGATTTCAGGGGTCACGGTAACAGTGGGGGGAGATATACATCTTTGGGTTATTACGAGCTGAAAGACCTCCTGGCAGCGGTATCGTTTGTCAAAGAGAAGGATGAGGGTAAAGTGGGTGTAATCGGGTTCTCCATGGGTGGAACGGTTGCGCTACTCGCTGCATCTCTCTCTTCCGATATAAATGCAGTCGTGAGTGAGGGCGCTTATCTGTCCTTTCATTCTGCCGTATACTCATTCGCAAGGTGTCACTATCACGCACCGAGATACCCGTTCCTGCCGCCCGCTATCTGGACTGCCTGCGTAAGACTTGGGTTCAACCCGAAAGAACTGAACCTCAAAGTCGGTCTACATAAAATATCTCCGACGCCCATCTTAATAATCCACAGCGAGGACGATAGGGAGATACCGCTATCTGAGGGGATGGAGATATTCAATGCGGCGGGAGAACCAAAGTATCTCTGGGTCATCTCTGGCTCAGAACATCTGGAATGTTATTGGAAAGAGGGAAAGAAATACGAGAGGCGAGTTATTGATTTTTTCCGTAAAAGTCTAACTTTCTCGAATAGGCACTGAAATATCAAAAATTATCCCAGATTATGCGTTAAGAAACCATCTCAAGATCCGTATGGACAAGATTACACGAGATTAGCACGAGAGATTAAAATAAAGAACCTATGCACAGCATCCGTATGGATAAAAATTAAATGTTTTTCATCCAAAAGGTGAATGCCCATATTCTTTAAGTCTCTTATATAATCTGTGAACATCTGTGCTCATCCCTGCCTACCGGCAGGCAGGCGTGGTTAATGCATATTTTGGGATTATATATTAAAATGTAAAATCAATTACGATTTACTATTGACTATTATAAATTGAAAATCGAAAATCCTCGCGTCTGTGGTCTTTCTTTTTGAATTTTAATCTGTCCATACGGATCCCGTGGATAATTTTAATTTTTGCATTTTGATTTTTAATTTTATATGGTTTTTACATTTTAATATTTAATTTTTCTTCAACTGTCTCTACAACCTGAAATGCCACCTAACGACCCAGAATAATTACCTTTCTGCTAACTATCGTCTCTTTTGTATTTAACCTGATGAAATAGACTCCCGGCGGCAGTCTCCTCCCGCGGTCGTCTTCACCCCTCCAGGTTATGCAGCCATTCCCACCCCTTCCCTTCAAGAGCTCTCTTGTAACCCTTCCGCAGACATCGTATACACGGATAGAGAACTCGCTTTCCCCCCCGTTTATATATCTGATATTTGTTGAGGATATGAATGGATTGGGTGCCGGTGAGTATAGATATGTGTTCCTCTGCTCATCATTCTCTACCGCCGTTCCGTTGTTTGAATATCCCATTTGAATCTCGTATATTATCGGTGTAGAATCAGAGGAGGGGCTCGACACATCGAATCTGTACTGGATATACCTCATATCGTCAAAAACTGTGGGCAGCGTTGAATCGTTTTCAACCTCGTGCCACTCCGGATGGGGGTACCATAACGAGTCTGAATCTGCACACACCTTTACGGTGAGACTGCATCCGTGAAGGTCCGCGTCCCAGTGAATTACACCGTAATGAACACTGTCTATCCCGGTGTCATATACGGAGGATTCGAGGTAGCCAGAAGATTTATAAGCGGTCCTGGAGATGGGATTTGAGGCAACCCTGTCCTGCCCGGCATAAACAAAACCGTTCTCTGTCTGCAGAAGCGAATAGATACGCGAGTTACCCAAAGATGTTCCAGACCAATTATCTCCACCATTGCTCGATTTGAACACGATTCCCGCCCCCATACCCGCCTGCGTACCCGCGTATATGCTGCCGTCGTCTGCCTCTATAAGGTCGTAAACACAAGATGCTTTTGAAAATCCGCTCCCCAAAGGGGATGTTCTAATCCAGGTCTCCCCATCTGTTGTCTTGTATACATCGCCGCTATCTATCCCCGTCCCCGCATATATCGTGGAATCCGATGCCTGAACAAGTGAATAGCAGCATCTATCATATGAGAAATCGAGGTCTGCCCAGGTTGCACCACCATCTGTGGACCTGAATATACAGGATGGGTCTCCTCCTTTGGTGCCAGCGGCATAGATGGCGCCATCGAAACTCGCGAGCAAGTCCCATATAATCGTTGCCCCCATGAGTTCCCCGGTATTAGACCAGCTCGTGTAATCAACCGATTTAAAGACATCACCATTTGGACCCGTTCCAGCGAAGAGGGTGTCATTCCTTACGGTAAGAGCATTTACAGATGTGGCACCCGAGAGGCTACCCGTTTGTGTCCAGGTTGTGCAGGCATCTTCAGATTTATAAACCTCTCCGTTCGTCCCCGCATAAATGACTCCATCGTGTTCGAGTAGAGAGTGGACATAGTTGGCAGAGCCGAGACTCCCCCCCACAGTCCAGTTATGTCCCTTGTCGGTTGAGCATAAAACTCTACCAGTCCCAGCAGTGGGGTAATTATCTGCACCCGCATATATGTTTTCACTCACAGAAAGCAGTGCCCAGATATGTGTGGCTCCATCGGGGTCCCCCATAACATCCCAAACATCTGAAGGGGCATTTAGGGTCAGGCTGCCCGGATATCTCCATCCATTCAGGGAGCCCCTGTAGTATCGTGTGGAGTCGCCCCAGTAGGATGCACCACTTCCACCGGACCAGTCCGTTTGAACCCATTCATAACCGTAAACTGCAATGGCAGCAAGGAAGAGAAGGAAAATAGACAAACGCCTGTACATATTGTCAGAAGACACCACAAAGATTTTAGATTCGTCCCAGACAGGGCTGATTTTGGAGTGCATTAACCGTGTTAATGCACCGCTGTGACACGGTCACAGCACTCCAAAACTGTCACACCTCTAATCAGTAAGGGCGGATCTCTCTCCAGTATTTGGTCCTCTTGAACGGTGTAGGGAGTTCAGTAGTCTCGCTGTACACAAATCCTTCGGCAAGGGATATCATAATAGTCAGTGTTCCCTCGGGAGATACTATTAGCTGCGGTGTTGTGGGAAGTGATGTACCTATTGTATCAACGGTAAATGTGCCTCTCGTAAAGTCAACTTTGAATAATTTTGCCATACCCTTGATGGCGCAGGGATCATCCAGCTCCATTGCCTGATAGGTGGTGAAGTAGACCGTTCCGCCCAGCACTGCCGTACCCGCGAGGACGCT
>DFBT01000118.1:0-5296 GCA_002366725.1 Caldifarciminota bacterium UBA3073 | reverse complement strand
TGACTGCTTGCTTCTCTCGGGTTTTCTCTGTCTCCCGTTCCGAAGAAAACCCAGAGATTATCATCTTCGTCAAAGGACAGAGCTGGGGGATAGAATATGGGATTTCCTGTACCAGCAGTCGGAGCGGAAAATATAACTCTACCCGTCCACGATGATGTATTGCTGTCCGATACATCAAATCTCCACATCTGCCCGCCCATATCTCCTATGTAGACCCTATCCACAAAGTTATCTAATGGTGGCATATCAAGGAGATTGGGAGCCGAGGGGAAACTGTATTGTATATCGGCATTATCAGTACTATCGTATTTAAAGATAATATCACCGTCACTGATATCCAGGAAATATAACGCCCTACCCTTCTCGTTATTCGGGTGAAATCCTCCCCCGAACACGGTAACCCATTTATCTTTTGCTGCTCCAGTCTCTTTTATTCTTATCTTGCTTATCCTCGCTTTCGACCAGGTCTCACCGAGTTCGGTGTCGGTAAACTCCCACATACGGAGACTATCTGGATTATTTGTATGTGTGATGTCGAGCGAGAAATAATGATTTCCACCCGACCTTTCGCCGCAAACGAGTATAGTTCTCCACTCATCCTCATCCTTTGTGAAGTCCAACGTGTTCAATGGTATCCACACATCTGCGGCACTTGGTGATGCATCAACCATATATTGATGTGAATTCCGCATATCCTTCAATTTGGGTAGTAAATTATGGGGTATGTACGCCCACACCTCGTCCCCCGTGCCGTCCGTGAATGAATCACTCGCTGCAATCTCCCCCGCATCGAAGGCGTGTAGCATACCGTCGTTTGCGGCGGCGAGTATGACTCTATCTCTGTTTGCGTATGTAATCTTGAAGTCGTTGTAACCCTCCTCAAAGTAGAATGGATTTGGAGATGTAATCGCTACGGGCTCGGAGTGAAATATATCCCCGAGCTTCCAATCCATACCATTATCCCCCCTTACCCAGTTTATCAAATCAGTAACAGCGGTATCTGGAACTCCAAGCATCGTGCCGTCTACATATGGAATCCGAAACGGAACACGTGAACCATTTTTCTCAGTATATATATTCCTTAAATCACTTGACTTTGCCTTAAGTTTTTCACCTGCGTCCCAGATGGGTTCTTCAAGGGGAACTCCAAGAGGGTCAACGGGGAGTGATCCGTCGGGGGCAAGCCGGTAGCATTTGAGACGGCCCTCCCAGAATGCACTATAGGATGGGATGAAAGAACCAATATAGAGTTTGTCATTCTGTTTTATCCTTACAGCGGGGACCTCTGGTGCACTGAATGCAAATGACTTTTGTAGTATATCAGATGCTATGATATCGAGAACAGAATCAAGCTGTGCTTGCGACATAGCAGAATAGTAGTGGATTGTCCCACCGCATCTTGCAATTGAGTCAAGGCATTGCGCTCCTTCACCACCAGGTACTGCAATACCAACCACATAAGTCTGGATATCATACTCTTCACCATCGACCATCGTATATCTCAAATTTCTTGCCTCCTTGTAGGGGCTATGTGAGTTACTATCCGGCCAGCCCGTCTCTTTTCCATCTGATACAACGATACAGAAGTATCTCCTGCACTCCTTCGCATTATCAGCAGGTATCTCCCACCCTTTATAAAACTGCTGTGCTACAAACAATGCTCCACCTATAGGTGTCCCCCCCTGTGCCATTAACTCTTTAGGCCCTTTGTTGTCAACATAATCCGATATCGACTGTAGATGCGCGGGCTCAGCCTCTGCAATATTTACCAGCACTTGACCATTATCGTATCCATCACCGGTATAATCGCATGGAATCTTTATGGAGTCCGTATAATCCGTGGTATCTCTATACCAGTCTGCCCAATCCATCGGACCATATTTCTGTCCTGGATATGTCTCAAGACCCCATCTGAATTTCTCTCTTTTTTGGACGATTCTATGGATGGCGTTCTTTGCGATATACAACCTTGCGTCATCGGAATACCCGTTGCCATCCGTATCCAATCCCGGGTAATCTTCACTTCCATCTCCCCATGTGGGAGTTCCATTCATATCCCAGGTCATACTCCCTGAACAGTCAAGGATAACCATTACATCAGGCTGGACAACCAGGGTGAAGAAGACCGAGTCATCAGTGAGAGCAACCGCAGGCAGGATGAGGAGTGCAATAAAACAGAGCAGTTTTTTCATAAATACCCCCTGTTAAGAATATCAAATATCAAAAATCAAAATGCAAAAATATCACCGCCGATAGGGGATCCCGCTATGACGAGACATATCAAAAATTCTGTAGTAGCCCCGCAGATACGGGATTTCCACTTCATTCCAACAAGCTACTGCCCCACCAAGGCGGGGCACTCCGAGAGTCATAACTGGAGTGTTTTACTTGATTGCATAGGAACGCATAGTTTTAGTCTTTTTTCGTCACCCTAAAAGGGCGAGACGGAGTTAATCCGTTGCACAGCATCTGTATGGAAAGGATTTTAGATAAAAGGCTGACGCCTTAACTCCGAAATTGGCTGGACACTGTCTTCGGTGAGCTCAGCCGAGCCGCTCAGCCGAACCGTTTATAGTGCCGATAATTTTTCTTGACGACGCCATTATACAAATGGAGTGCATCATCAGTTGGGCACATCCCTTCTCTCGGGTGCGATGTAGACTTCTACCTTATCGGGGTCAAAGGTATCGTTCGAAAATGTCTTGAAGTGTTCAACTTTCTTCAACTCCGTCTTCATTATGAGGTCGCCTCTCTGATCCATCTTCTCTATTGTCCTCGGGATATAACCGACTCCCTCCACGAGAGAATAATCCCTGTAATATATCTTGTATTTCCCGCGCTCATCCAGGAGTATTATATCCTCTTCCGGGTCGAGGTAGAGCCTTCCCCGCTCAACATCCACGATCCTCACATCTCTTCCCTCAAGTTTTCCACTCCTCACACTCGTTTCCTCGTTCAACGGATAGGTCCAGGGATAGCCTCTAAATCCCTCGCTTTTCTCCCTTCCCTCTGATGAGATCGTTGAGGTCGAATGACCATCGTAGATGGAAATACCCGTGAATTTCTCCTCTCCCCCCACATCGATAGTCTCTTCCATCCTTACCCTGTTCTCCTGTTTCATAATCTTCGTCCGCGAGTGCGTAACCTCCCTTTGTCCGAAATGGGAGGTCTCGAGAATGACCTCGGTTCCCGCCTCCGTGGGAAGTGTTGTCTCTTTGGAAGAGGTAATAAAGGGGAAAAGGAAGAGAACGGCAAAGAATATGCATTCAATTGTCTTCATATTCACCCCCCTTTCAATTGACGATTTACTATTGAAAATTGACGATTTAATTGAAAATTGAAGATTGAAAATTGGCGATTGAGGGTTGAAAAATTGAAAATTGTCAATAGTAAATCGTCAATTAAATTGTAAATAGGCAATCGAAAATAGTAAATTAAAAGGCAATCGAAAATAGTAAATTAAAGGGCAATTGTCACTCAGAATACTCTGTTCCGTATTTCAAGGGGCCAATTATAACAGCTGCCTCAAGTGAACGTACCGCCTGTCTCGCCTTTCCGGATGTCCTCATCCCGTAAGTAATATACTGAAGTTTTGTGTCTTCAAGTTCTTTTATTTCAGTTGCCTGGATGGTTATCTCCTCTGGTGGCGAGCCCGGGAGTCCTGTCTTGTAGAGCGCATTGTTGGAGAGGGTAGCCCAGGTATCGGGTGGAGCGGGTATGGGACTTACATTATCGGTTTCAAGTATTTTACCAATCGTGAGGTCCAGACACGCCTCCGCAGCATTGAAAGCGATTTCGCGCCTTGTTAGATAGCTGACAACCTGTCTTTCACCCGTTGTTCTAAAAATGAGTGCAAATGCCAGAAGACCAAGTATAACCATAACCCCAAAGACCACGACTATCGACATCCCACTCTCATTTCTCAACATAAAACCCCCTTATAATTTTCAATTGACAATTTACTATTTAATCTTCAATCTTCAATTGTCAATCGTCAATTGTCAATTGCTTTCAGTTCCGGAGTTTCACCTCTCTTGATAACTCGTACCTGTGCCGCCCGGGCAGTCCTTCATATCGTCTCACAACGACGGTCACCGCAACGGAGTTTATATCCGGCAGAGTGTCGACTGGAGTAGCCAGGGAAACATGATTTCTGTCCAGATAGGCAAACCTGAGAGAATCTATTCCCAGCGAAGCAAAGGTATGCGATGTGTACACTACAGTCTCGTCACCGTCCAGCACACCATCACCATCATAATCAATGACTATTACCATACTATCACTATTCGCGTAGCTGATACCGGGGTCAAAAGATGCGCTTCCCGTCGGATCGTAGCCCGCCATTCTCAAGGTAATTGTCACTTTGTCGATCACAGTCCTGGTGTTGCGGTACATATTAATAAAGGCATCTTCTCCCGCATATACTCGTTCTTGAGCCAGGTGCACTGTGACGACCACGGCGCCTATAATGCCGCTTATGGTAACCGCCAGCAACACCTCGACGAGGGTAACTCCCCTGATATTGGTTATTAATCTCCTGATAAATCCCCCACCTTTATAATTTTCAATTGACAATTTAAGATTGACGATTTTCAATAGCCTTTTAATTTACTATTGACGATTTACTATTCAATTTTCAATAGTCAATAGCCTTTTAATTTACTATTTACTATTGACGATTTACTATTTAATTTTCAATTGACAATTTTCCCTAATCGTGCCGGGACAGGAGCGTTACGACTTTGACCTCTCCCCCCCAAACGGCCGACTGACCGAAACACCTGATCTCTATTCGAATTGTGTTGAGCGTATCAAATGCCAATCCATATTCCCTGATGATGAACCCGCTTGTGTCTACACCGGTGGTGGCACTTGCGTTTATCAAGGACTCGAGACTATCGTATCCGAGCGCCCTGAACTCCTCAATTTTGTCCTGTGCGAGGTTGGTGGACCGAGAGATTCTCTCGGTCGAGGCATTTATCCGCGGAGTCGCGGAAAATATCCTCACGAGAGCGAGAATGCCGACCGACAATATAAGGGCAGAGACAAGGACGCCAATGAGGGTCACACCCCGGGTGTCCATAAGTATAATTTTCCTCTTTTTCATAGAATGCCTTTGCAGCAGCTCACAGAGTCTGTCCCTACGGATCCGTATGGACATGGACAAGCTGCTGCCCTCCACTCAGACAGACCACCTAAAATATTAAAAATCAAAATCCTAACCACGCCTGTCTGCCCATTCCATACGGATGCTGTGCAACGGGTCCGTAGGGACCGGTAGGCAGGAAGGCACTAA
>DFBT01000065.1 GCA_002366725.1 Caldifarciminota bacterium UBA3073 | reverse complement strand
ACCTAATAGATAACGCGGTAAAATACTCGGAGAAGAAGATAGAGGTGAGTATTGATGATGATTTAAAGAACCGGAGGGTCTGTGTAAAAGACTATGGCGAAGGGATTACAGATGAGTTAAAAGATGTAGTATTTGAAAAATTTAAGAAAATGGGGAAGGGAGCTGGCACGGGGTTGGGCCTCGCAATAGTAAAACAGGCAGTTGCATTGCATAAAGGCAAAGTATGGATAGAAGATAATCCAGAGGGGGGTAGTATATTCTGTGTTTCTTTACCAAAAGCAGCTGAGCAAGGCTTTGTGTAAATCGAGCTGAATATGCATCCTCCGGTGTATTCTTTTGTGGGATGGTGCCCGGGACCTAAGGTGGGTAAGCATTTGAGATGGAAACGGGAAAGGTGGTTGTGGCGAAATAATTTACATCAAGGAGGAGAAAATATGAAGGGGATAGGTTTTGTCCTGGCTGTCCTCGTGCTTCTGTCGTTTGGTGTCGAGGCAAGAGAGGAAGGGGATATTATATGGTCGTACTTTGCTCAGAACGACCCGTGGGATTGGCACCATATAAGGTCCATAAAAAATATACCCGATGTTGATGGGGATACCCACGAGGATGTTGTTGCCGTCTCTGAAAATGATACACTCTACTGTTTTTCGGGGGAGACGGGAAATGTTATATGGAGGTTTGTTGCCGATCCCTGTTTTCTCCAGAGGGGACTTATCTCGGTTCCCGATTTAGACGGAGACGGAATATCCGATGTTGTTCTCGGGACCATCTGGGGCACGAGAGCCGTGTTCGCAATTTCCGGGGATAGTGGCGAAACCATATGGGAATATGATACACATATAGATGCCGGGGGTGGATGGGTTTATGAGGTCGGTCCGATGGGCGACATAACGGGGGATGGGATAGTGGAAATCCTCGCGGGCGCTGGTATGTATGCAAGCCGTGCCTATTTATTTAACGGCACAACGGGCGAGAAGATATGGGAGCACTATCTCGGGATGAACGCAGCCGTGTTCGGCATTAGGGAAGTGGGAGACCTGAACGGCGATAGTACCCCAGATGTGGTTATAACCACGGGTGATACCGAGTCGGGGACCAACAGGGTTATAGCTCTAAATGGTGATGACGGAAGTGAAATATGGAATGTCGGTCTTGCGTGTACGGGCTGGACAGTTGTTCCCATCGGAGATATCGACTCTGATGGTGCGCCGGATATCGCGGTGGGGACGGGTGATGGCAAGGTCGTCGGTTATTCTGGTGCGAGTGGGATGCCGCTCTGGACCACCTCTCTCGGCGGGGCAGGTATACAGATTACAGATTTGGGTATCCTTCCCGATATAGACGGAAATGGGTTTCCAGAGCTTCTTCCCTCGGGAACGGGCATGAATACCTTTTGCTGCATAGATGCCCTTGCGGGCGATATTATCTGGTCGACTCCCGCAGTTGACCAGGTCTTTACATCAAATGCCATACCCGACATCTCTGGAGACGGCGTGTGGGATGTTGCTGGTGGCACGGGGTATATCAATTGCAGGTTTTATGCTATCGATGGGCTTACGGGGGACACCCTCTGGCAGAAGGATATGAGCGACAATGTAGAATCCACCTGGTGGATAGAAGATATAGATGACAACGGTTATCCAGATATTCTCGCTGGATTACACGATGGCTGGATTTATGCACTTTCCGACGGATATGTAGCGGAGCGCACACCCTGCATTCTAACCGCAGAGATCGGAGGTGATGCAGATTATAGGAGTTTCTGGGTTAATGGTTCCTGGGATGATGCCGGAGAGTATGATGACATGTGGACCGCTCCCATGTTGCAGTTAAAGAATGACGGTGTGCTACCCGATACATCTACAGATGATGAAATATTCACAGGAGTTGTTGAACTTAAGATGGATTCGACCCATTTCTACAGGTGGTGGACAGGCTCTGAGGACGATCCGGGTTCATTTCTCGCCGATGGTGACTCATTTCGGGTCTTATCTTCCGACACGGTTGCAGTTCCCACACTCTTTGTTGATCCATCTGGAGGTGGTTTCAACGAGTGGGTCATATGTCTTGCGGGTGATATGAATGGTTGGAATGACTCAGCGGATAACCTCACGAGGGATTATACTGAGTGGAGTGGTATGATAGAGCTTGCAGCCGGCAATTATGAGTATAAATACACGGTTATGCACTCCTGGAGTGCGACATACGGGTATGATGAATCCAATCCGGGGATAGCGGCGATACCGGGTTCAAATATTCCATTTAATGCGCCATCGGACGGCGAGTACATGTTTTTTTTTGAGGATATGGATAACAGCTACGGCGTATACTGGAGAAAGGATGCCGCCCTGCTTTCGATAGAATCACCGCCAGATACACTGACCGAGATTTCATATATTCCAAAGGTCACGGTAGAAAATCTCGGCTGGACCACTGAAGATTTCGATGTATACTGCACGATCGATGGTTATGTGGACACGAGCGAGGTTGACGGTCTTATGCCCGACTCCATCGAGGTTGTGATATTCGATGAGTGGACTGTTCCGGCAGTGGATACTTACACCATGGAGGTCGTGTCCCGGCTTCCAGATGATGAAGTTGCATCAAATGACACATTGAGAAAGACACTTACATGTCTCGTTGGCATCGGTGAGCATGTGAATATACCGAGGAGATTCTTCTTCTCTTCTGCGTCTCCAAATCCCACGGGCGGGCGGGTAGTTATAAATTATGGGATACCCGAGCGATCGAGGGTAGTAATTGATGTGTATTCAATTACAGGTGACAGGGTGAGGAGGCTTCTCGATGATGTACAAAATCCCGGATACGGAAGCGTCGGGTGGGACCTCAGGGATGTGAACGGCGGAAGGTTACCGTCGGGAGTCTACTTTTGCAGGATGCTGGCAAGGGATTTTATTCAGACGAGGAAGATCACCGTACTGCGTTAGTTCTGTTCCACGAGACGATGGGATCAGGTCTTTAATTTTGAATTTTCTTCTTGACTTATTCTGAGATATATGATGTAATGAGGCTATGGCAAGTCCTTTGCATGTAGACAAGGAAAATTTATCGGCACTGGTCGGTCACCCTTTCCATCGGATCCTTCGGATAGGGTGACGAATATCGGCACTCTCCCCGCCTGTGGCGGGGCAGGAAAGAGTACCCCACCAAAGGGTGCCAAAAATACTAACGACTATAATTTCCTACACGATCAAGGAAAATTATCTCCTTGAGATCTCAACATCAGAAGATGGGGCAGGCTCGATTATTTGATTTTCCTGATAATTATAAGGGGAAATGAGGCTTGTAACTCCTTATACGATAAAGAGTTAGAAGATGTCGAAATTTTTAAAATTTTTTACTTGACAAATTGAATTTTTCGTGGTATAATATAAAAAGAATAGTTAAAACAAAATTCAGGCAAAAAATTAAAAAGGAGTTAGAATATGGCTCTCTCTCTCGAGGGGTAATTATGCCCAGAATGATATATCTTATTTTTCCCCAATCTATGGAGTTTATGTAGGTTGGGGATTTTTGTTTTCAGAGGGTTTAGTGTTTTTAGCCCTGAAGCGAAACATTTTTAAGGGAGGTGGGTATGAGGTTATATGCGTTATTGATAGGGCTTTTTGTGAGCCAGTTCTGGGGTATTGCAAGAGCCGAGGGTGAGAATCTGGCAAGGGATTTGTTTCCCAAGTCAAAACTCGTCTGGGAAAAGGAGTTCGATGGCAGAGTAATGGATGTCCAAGTAGGTGGTGAAAATATAGTAGTTTTTAAGGCTTATAGGTATTTTGATCAGGAGATAAGGAAATATGTAAGACTAAGAGAGGATTGGGATTACTGCGTGAGTTGTTTAGACATGAACGGCAATGTTTTATGGGAGAAATGGTTTAAAGAAGAAGTGAACAAAAAAAAGAGAACTCTTAAAGGGAGGGTGGCTAATATATCGGTTTCTCGTGATGGCAAGTATGTTGTGATAAATCAGTCTTGGGGATTTTTCCCTGCTTTTCTTGCCCAATGTTACAATGCTAAAGATGAGCTCGTATGGGAAGTCAAATGTGAAGAACCTGGACTTACTATCTCTCCTTATGGAAGTTATGCTATTTCAACAAGGCAAGAAGGGGAACAGATGATGGGGCATTTCATAATAGTGGACAATAGAGGTAAGAAATTGTGGGAGGATACTGAGAGAGAGAGCTTTGAAGAGAAGCCCGGCAAATTCCGGGGTCAAATAAATTGGACAGCTAGATGGTTAGATGATAGCACAGTTGCCTATGTTAAAGGTAGTCCAGTAGGTTCGTACTCTTGTCGTCATCCTTACTGTAAGGTAATTCTCTTCGATGTCAAAAGATTACAACCAAGATGGGAGGTTGATATTGGTAAAGAATTAGGTGACCCAGAGCATTTTGGGATGAGTTGGTATACACCACCAATAAAAACAAGCAGGGATGGAGAATTTATTGCTATTGCAGTAGATTGGTTTGAAAATGGTCATAGAAAAGAGAAGAGAACATTGGTAGTGTTAAATAATAATGGGAACCTCCTCTGGCATACCAATAGGTTTGTTACAATGGAAGACCCTGAAATTAAAGATAGAAGATTGGGAGGATTGGGTAGTTTTTCTTTTACTAAGGATTCTAAGTACCTTATTGCCATAAGTGTCCGTACTGCAGCTACTCCACGTACTATAGACATCTTTGATGCCCTTATAGGTGAAAAAAAATGGCGGAAGACACCTAAAGGGGGATGGTTTTGGACAGAGTCTTTAGGTTTGAGAGAGATACCCCCCAACACGGCAAGAATTGTTCCGAGATACCATGAGAACAAAGTAAAATCAGCTATTCTCCTTGATAAAGATAGAAGAAGAATTCACCTGATACAACTTAGGGATTAAATTGGGAGGTAATATGAAGGCCGTAAGAAAAATTTTATTGTATTTTTCTATGAGTGCTGTTTTATCAGTAATAAGCCCACTTAGAAGTAGTGCAACTTATTATTGGCCGCTCTCTGGAAGTAGTAATAATGATGGATGGCTCTATGGATTATGTAGTGCTTATGGATATCGCCTACTCGATAATACATATGACTTCCATCATGGGTTAGACATTATTGCCGATCAAAGTGACCCTGTTTATGCCACTTTTAATGGAATTGTAGAAGAAAGAAGTTCGACCCATATCATAATCCGAGAGTCTGGAACTTCAGATCATTATATGCGTTTTTATCATCTAACTCCAGCACAGTTCTCTCAGGGCGATGTGGTTACTGGAGGAAACACTATGCTTGGGTTGGCTGACGGTAGTCCTGACTTGCATGTTTCAGATTATATTGGTGGGGGTTGGACCGATCGTAACGATACAAGAAATCCGATGAATATTTTTCCATATACCAATGACAATGGTTCAATAAGTGATGGCATTCAGAATACAGATAAGGTGGAATTCGATGTTACTATTCCTTACAATGATCTTGACCTAAATAAAGTGTGGGTTAAGGCATGGTATACAGACAACTGGCCAGAAGAAAATTGGTTCAACTACGATAATAAGGTAAATGTGAATGTCAATGATGCGGGCTCAACTCCACCTGAGCATGGTGGAATAACTTTTAAGCCCTCTTCCTATAATTGGGGAACTGACCAACAGGTACATCTTATTTTTCAATTTACAGGAGGAACAATATATAAAGCAGATGTAAAACTTTACAATTGCAAGGAGGTAAACGAAGCTACAAAGACTTTTTATACCGGCATCGAAGAGGAGGGAGAGACAGAACAGTTTCTGCTTTGCCAAAATTGTCCTAACCCTTTTAAGAACTACACAGAGATAGAATATGCTTTACCAAAGGAGAGTGAAGTTAAAATAAGTATCTACAACATTGCTGGACAAAGAGTAAAAACTTTAATAGACGCAAATAAAAAAGCAGGTACTTATGTAGTACACTGGGACGGTAAAGATAATAGGGGTGAGCAAGTTGCAGATGGTGTATATCTTTACGAAATAGGAGCAGGGGATTATAGTGATAGAACCCAAGTTTGACAGTGCC
>DFBT01000107.1 GCA_002366725.1 Caldifarciminota bacterium UBA3073 | reverse complement strand
CCTCAAAGGGTTCTGCGGTAAAATATATATCGGTGTATCTTCCGGGTGGAAAATAAGTCTGCCCGGCAAGAACGGGAGTAAATGTAGAGTCCTCCATCTCAAATACATTTACAACACGAGTTGTATCTTCATAGTAGTCGAGAGACGGATAGACATAAGAAAATGCGCTGTCATCACGATAGACCACGATCTCTCTGACACCCAAAAGCAGGATGTCCCCATCTGTGATGCCGAGGCTGTCAATATCATCCTGGTTTGAGGTAAAATATACCTCAAGTACACCCGGTTCTGGTGTCTCCTCATAGTTTGTGCACCCACCTATTATAAGAGCGACAAAAAATAACACGGCTATTCTTCTCATATTTCCTCCGTTGCTTTGTGCATAATATCAACCGCAGAGTTCGCAGAGGACACAGAGTCCCTCCGGTGTGGGATTAATCTCTGCGTTCTTCATACTCTCTACTTATCAATACTCGTTCGATTTCTACTTTTACCCTTATTACCTTGAAATTTAACAATAATTTATACGCCTCCATCGTAACAACAATGATCCTTTCGGTCAACCCTTTTTCAAATCCTATCTTCAGGTACCACAGAGACAGTAGAGTTCGCGGAGAGAAGAAATGAAAAATTAAAGTTCTCTTTGTTCTCCGCGTGCTCTGCGGTTAAAGAAATTTCTGTAACTTCTGTGGTTTGTTCATTAAATTTACTCAACCGTTTATTGTTTCTCTATTCTTTTTCCCGTTATTCCATCAAACCAGTGAAGTTTGGCGAGGTCAAGATATACATTGATAGTTTGTCCCCTCTCGCAACTCACATCTGCGGGTGCCCTCATGATAAGGGGTGTACCCTCCGTTTTCGTGTATATGAGAGATTCATTACCCATGAGTTCGAGGAAGTCAACTGTAACTTCAATGGGGTCTTTTGAAAGCAGTTGGGATGACGATAAACCTCTCTCCGTTCCCTCACCGTATATATCCTCGGGTCTCACTCCAAGAACCACTTCTTTTGCCCTATATTCCGCGAGTTGTTCATCAAAATCGGACGACAGGGGAATTTTGGTGTTGTTCGAGACGAACACATAACCATTGTCGGAGGTTATGCTGCCCCTTATAAAATTCATGGGTGGATTACCGATAAATCCAGCTACGAAGACATTTGCCGGACTGTAATATAAATTCAGGGGTGTGTCGATTTGCTGTACCTCTCCCTCATTTAATACGACAATTCTCTCGCCCATTGTCATGGCCTCTATTTGGTCGTGCGTAACATATATCATCGTGGTACCCAACTCCCTGTGCAATTTCTGGATTTCTGCCCTCATCTGTACACGCAGCTTTGCATCTAAATTCGAGAGGGGCTCATCAAATAGGAAAACCTTGGGGGCTCTGACAATAGCCCTTCCTACAGCCACTCGCTGGCTCTCACCGCCGGAGAGCTCGCTCGGTTTTCTCGGTAAAAGTCCCTCTATACCGAGGATGCCGGCAGCTTCTTTCACCTTGTTGTCTATTAGAGATTTTGGGTGTCTTCTCAGTCTCAAAGAAAATGAGAGATTATCGTATACCTTCATATGTGGATAGAGGGCATAATTCTGAAAGACCATCGCCACATCCCTGTCCCTCGGTGAAAGGTCGTTGACCAGTATATCGTCTATATATATATCCCCTTCTGTCGGCTCGTCGAGACCCGCTATAAGCCGGAGGATGGTAGATTTACCGCATCCCGATGGACCCACGAGGACAAAGAATTCTCTGTCTCTGATCTCGAGGCTGAGACACCTAACGGCAATGACTTTATTATCAAATACCTTAGTTACATTCTTCAGGGACACATTCGCCATCTATTTTCCCTCCTTCAATTCATACTCTATTTTCAGTAATATATCCTGGCCATAATTTCCAAACTTTCTCCCAAAAAGGTTTATCCCCCCCACATTCTTCGCAGACTTCTTTACCTCAAGTCTCACCGTTATGGGGCCATTACTCCCCAGCCCGATGTCGGAGATCGTCTTGTCGGACAGGCGCACGCCGTCTATAAAAGACCCCTCTCTATCTATACTCCAGTGTTTCAACACACCGTACTGTGTGTATCTCTCGGGCCACCAGGACGGCGTTGTCTCTCCCCTCTTACCCCCAAAGTCTCCGGGACATGTCCATGTACCTATCTCCACCCCGTTGACGGAAATTGTTATATCGGAGGGATAATCATTATTATACCCGGGAGCCTCCGAACAGATCTCAAGTGCGATCTCTATCCCCGTTGCCTCGCATCCCGGAGGTATGTTGTTGGGAAAGGCGTACTCAATGAAACCCCTGGAGAACCACAGGAGTTGGGCAAACACATGCTCTGGTTCAAAGAATGAGTTGGGAGAGTCGAGAAGTCCAATTATCTGACGCTCGCTCACGATGCCACAGGTTGGGTAAACCTCGCAGTCTTTGTAAAGTCCCACAGGCATGGACACCTCGACCGAATTGGAAGGTGGTATTTCTTTCGACATGGAAAACTCAACCAGGATATTGTCGTAGTTCCTTGAACACACCTTCTGTAATCCTTGTGAGGCTACCGTGTACTCCGATGTTATAAGTCCCACCCTCTCAAGTTTCTGTATGTGCATCGTGATACCGGGTTGGGGCATATTCAGCTTATTTGCAATCTCATTAACATTGAGCGAACCATTACCGAGCAGCTCCAGGATCTTCAACCTGGTCTCCGATGCCAATGCCTTCAAGATCGGAAGCCCGTGCTTGCTTTTAATCTCTCGCGGACGCATATTTTATCAGCATAAAAAGATAACCCCGGATTCGTTAATAAACCATCTCAAGATCCGTATGGACAAGATGTTAAAAAACTAATATATTAAGAGAAAAGTCTTTCTTCCGAAAGGTGCAAAGAAAATTTCTTTTGGTCTTTATCTAATCTGTGAACAT
>DFBT01000104.1:1963-14131 GCA_002366725.1 Caldifarciminota bacterium UBA3073 | reverse complement strand
AGCAATCCACAGATATGTTTATAACGGGTGTGTGAACCAGCTCATCGGCAGAGGTATAGAAGAAAGGATGTATAATGATCGGGTAAATCATATTTTCCCCGAGTTTCATTGGTGGCAAGATGACTCCCATATTCCTGGTGGGTTCCGCTTTCCCCCCAAGAAACTCCACGGGGAATTTTTGAATGGCGTATCTTGATACAGTTGGTACGAATTCGGGTATCGGCACGGGGGACCCGGTTACCTCTATGTGACCGATCTCCATGGTTTGGGGGAGGATAATTGGAAATACCCTGACCGGAAGGGAATAACCTGGTGTGTGTCCGAATCCATCGATATAAACCTCCCCACTATCAATACAATAATTTGCAGTGGGGATGTTTATCTCAACACCGAATGCAATGATTGGGACGAGTAATAAAATACCTATCTTTTTCATCGTTTCTCTAAAAGTATCCATTGAACTGCAGTCTTACGACCGGTACAACTTGTCACAGACTCGTTCGCTGAATTCTGTCCACACGGACTTTAGATGGATATGAGGTCAGTACGGGTATGGGGGACACCATTATCTTCTCCTCGGATTCCAGTTCACGGGGTATACGAGTTCGTAATAGCCGAGTCCGTGGGTATCGTGGAATATAAATTTCTCGTTTGTTGAATAGTAATACCATATCTCATATGCCCAGGAATCAAGGTCAAATGGATGTCTCTCTATCTCATCGGGTCTTCCCATTACCAGCCATACCCTTCCCATATCCGTTTGCCAACCCCCAAAATTCTCGTCTGCATACTCTATTCTCGCCATATACTCATCTTCCAGTTCGTTCTTTTCTGTCTCGGGGGTGGGGTCTCGAGCCTTCCAGAAAGACTCCCACAGACTGTCTCTATCCTCAGGTCTCGCAGAAAGGAGTGTATCTAACTCAGAAGCACTACTTATGTATTCCAGTGCCCTTACCCTGTTCTTATAAAACTCTTCATCCGCGAACCTCGACCCGCTGATGTAGAGGGTGTCCATTCTCATAAATCTCTTTCCCCCTCCTTCAAGAAGAGCGGACACGAGAACGCTATTACCAGATAGTGTGTCCAATGCGGGTTCTATCCCGATGGGGGTCGTACCCGGGGTGATGAGAATGCTGTCTTTGTAATCCCCGGCGGTGAAATATAATGTTGCATCTCTGTCTGAGTAGACCTCGAAGTGATATGAAATCCCATCGAGGCGGGGGACGGTGTTATTTTTAATTAATCTTTCGTATCTCCCGGGTATCATGCTCGATATTGAAAAAGCGGGTAAGGTATCGGCTAAGACGAGGCACTTTTCTCTCGCGCTCTTTTGTGAGTTCAGGTCTGAAACGATAACGGTCATCTCGTACCTGCCGGGTAATATGTCCACCATGACTGTATCAAAGAAAGTCTTGCTCGTTCCGTATTCCAATCCCTTGATCTTCCTCATCCATATATCTCCCGTCTCTCTATTGTCTTTCTTCAGGATGACAGATATGGAATACGCTGCGGTGAAGCTCTCATTCTCTTTTATGAATGTGAGTTCTCCTCCCCCTATATCCAGAAATACACGGAGTTCCAATCCCCTTTCTCCCCTGAATAGCCCCCGGGTATATACGAAATCGATCTTGGGAATCGTGAGGAAGGATAGAAGTAACACAAAGAATACTTGCATAGCTTACCCCTCTTATATTGGTTGAAATACAGTATTAGCTGTTAGTCTATTATTAAGAACTGAAATGGTGACAATTCATCAGAAAGTAAAGTCTTTATGGACTTTTACATATCCGTTGCCTGCAGGTAGACAGAAATTTTGGCGATTTTGGTGTTCTCCGTTATCATATGATTATATCACATTTTTTTCTGAATTGCAAGAATTTTTTTAAAAAAAACTTGACAAATCTCAAAAAAGATGGTATAATAGCAATATGAAGAAGTATGTATTTGTCTTTTTCCTGATCTTGAGTTTACCGCTAATGTCTCGAGCCCAGTTCGGGCTCGTCATAGATTCGGTCGGCACTCTACAGAGGGAAGGTGAACCATTTCCCCTGACGGTGAGAATGGTTGACAGTTTGGGGAATCCAGTGCAATTCACTGTACAATGCGGCCTTTACCTCATCTCTCCGGGTTTATCCACGCCGCAGCGGAAACTTTTATATCCCTCCACACTGAATATAGTGAATGGAGTTGGTAAGACCCAGATATCTGTTTACTGTGCCGCCGACAGTGTATCTATATTTGCCGACGCCGGTGGAGTGTGGAAGGATACGAGTAACGATTTTAAGGTCTTATCCGGAGATTTCAAAGGACCCCGGGTAGCCGTGCAGGATGCCGATCGAGGCAATATTGATAGTGAGGAGGGGTATAACGAGTTCGAACCCAAAGCAATGAGTTTTAAGGCAAAGGCTGAAGAGACGCCCTCCATATTTGCATATCCCAATCCCATGAGCGATAGCACTACGATCGTATTTGACCTTCCAGAAGGTATTTCCAAAGACGCGAGTATCCGTATCTTCATTTATGATGCCTTTGGTCATCGTGTCTGGGATGACGAGTCGTCTGTCTCCGAGTTGTTGGTGTGGGACGATGGTCGTTATTGTACCGGATGGAAT
The DNA here is from genome assembly GCA_002366725.1 of Caldifarciminota bacterium UBA3073. GTDB lineage: Bacteria > Hydrothermota > UBA3073 > UBA3073 > UBA3073 > UBA3073. Next base: position 11,519 of record DFBT01000104.1, on the reverse strand, counting down.
GGGCAGAGGGACGATGGCTTGAAGGTTGCGAACGGTATTTACAACCTGATAATCATCAACAAGGGTGGCGGCAGTCGGAGTGCCGCTCTGAAGACAAGCATAGGAGTTATGAGATAATGAATTTACCATGTTAAGACATTCTCTTAAAAAATACATTGCTCTACTTCTCACGGCTTTACCCATTGCGCTTTCTGCGTCGGTGGGCGGAGGATTACCGGGGGACATTTTCGTCTCCTGGGGTCCCAGTGGGAGAAGTCTTGCAATGGCGGGGGCGATGACAGGACTCGCAGATGAGGCATCCGCGGTGTATTTCAACCCGGCGGGGCTGGTCCAGATTGAGATGCATGAGCTCACATTGATGCATTCTATAATGTTTGCCGGAAGTGACCTGTCAATGGAGGCAATAAATTACGCCCTCCCCACGAGTGAAATTGGCAGTTTTGGTTTTCTTCTCCTCGCAATGCATTCGGGGAAGATCGATTACTATCCTGCCGGGGTACCCCAACCCAGCGGCACATTTACCTATACGAATATTGCTCCCATGTTAACATATGCCCGCAACATCTGGGATTGGTTATCCATGGGCATTTCTTACAAGATACTTTACGAGGTAATGGCTAACGAGTCGGGGCTTGGACAGGGCTTCGACCTCGGTTTACTTCTGTTCCCCTCCGGTAAGTTTTCTTTTGGTATATCGGGTCAGAACCTTTTGGGACCCAGCTGGACACTCGATAGCAGATATCAATCTGCCCCGATGTCGGCGCGAATGGGATTGTCTATGCATCCATATCTGAATACATTTACTATCTGTGGTGATGTCCTTGTCTCCGAATACAAAGACCCTCTTTTTCGTTTGGGAATTGAATACAGACCGTTTTATTCGATGGCAGTGAGAGGTGGAATAGACCAATATGTATTAACTTACGGGATTGGAATTAAGAAGGATATGGACAGGTATACCCTGAACATAGATTACTCGGGCGCTTACCACTACGAATCTGCCTCCTTACTCTCTCCCGCCCACAATATCTCAATATCTTTTGAATTTGGGGGATACAGGGTAAGGGCACACACGCCAAGAGTTATGTTTTCACCAAAGAGTGAGAGCGAAGACAATCTTGCATGGCTGGTTCTCGAGGCCAATGTAAGGGGAGAGGTAAAAAAATGGGAGGTTTTAATAAAAGATAAATATGGAACCACCGTTCGAAGAATGGGGGCGTACGGTCCACCTCCCTATAGGATTGCCTGGGATGGTAAAGATGACAACGGGATCTTTGTTGAGGACGGTGACTACAACTTTCAATACAGGGTATTTGAAGAGAAAACCGATAGGGTCTATGAGTGTGAGAACGCGTTTGTCACGCTCAAAACAATAGGACCAAAGGGTACAATAATAATGACCCCAATGGGTGAAAAACCCGATCTCATAAAAGAAGAGATACGAGAGGAAGCCAAGCCCCCGAAGCAAGAGACCCCACCTGTAGAGGGAAAGGAAGATACATCCTCAAAAGAGCAAGAATAGGTGGGCTCTATGCCCTTCTTGTAGTGTTAATATCGTAAGGACACTCCCTAAAATATGAATGAACTACGAAGATACTGTATGATATGCCTCCTCATGCTCGTATTTATATTCCAACCTCTATATCCACGGGCGTTGAAGTCACCCGTTGAGGGGCTTGAAGAAGTAGAGGTACTCTTTGCCCATCGTCAGTATGAAAAGGCGATAGAGGGATATAGAAAACTTACGGGATTTGAGGAGACCGCCCCAGAAGCCCTTTATCGAATTGGGGAGTGCCATTACAACCTCGGTGAATATAATAAGGCGATTTATGCGTTCAGGGATATAATTGATAAATACGCCGAGTCGTACATTGTTCCGGAGGCTATATATGCCTGTGGAATGGCATATCTTGCAAGGGGAGATACAAAGAGGGCGGAGGAATATCTGGTAAAGAAGATAGATGCCTTTCCGGGTTACTCCGAGGATAAGAGGATACTGTCCGGTAGAGGAATATTGCTATATTTTGAGGGCAAATATGAAGAGGCAATGGAATGTTTTAAAGATGCCGTCACCAAGGAAGGGTTGTTCTACAGGGCAAAGTGTCTCGCACATCTCGGTAAACCACTGGGGGCGCTCGCCATATACAAACGGCTTGCCGATGCCTTCAAGGATGAGCCCCTCGCCGAATACTGTCACTATGGAATGGCTGATGCCCTATTTTACAACAGAGACTACGCGGGTGCAATTGATAAATACGAGTTCTTTATTGAGAAGTACCCTCGGAGTCATTTAAAGGAGTATGCCAGATATAAATTGGGATGTTGTTATTTCCACGAGGGCAATTACGAGGCATCTTTGGAATGCTTCAAACATTCCGCAGATTCGGATGACAGGTATCTTGGCGCCCACTCCCAGTTTATGATGGCTGAGGCACTCACGAAGGTGGGTAGAATTAATGAGGCAATAGCCAGGTATCAAGAGGTAAAATCCAGTTATCCCGATTTGAGGGTTGCCGCCATCGCCAATTTTAACTATGGTAAGTCGTATATTACCCTCGGCGACACACTTAATTCCCTGATAGCATTTAATCAAATAGCGAGTATGTATCCGACCGGTTCCTTTGCGGGAATGGGGGATTACCTCGTGGGGGTAACATTTCTTTCTGAGGGCAGATACATCGAGGCGATAGAGAAATTTCACGATGTAATAAGGTTTTATAGTATATCCGAGATCGCCATCCCGGCATACACAATGATGGTCTACATCTATACCCACATGAAAAATAACCCCGAGGGAGTATCCGTGGCAAGTGCCTTTGAGCACCTGATAGAGGGCAAGAATGACATTTGGAGTGGAAGGGCAAGGTTGCTCCTGGGTGAGCTCTATTACTACATGGGCAGAGTGCCCCTGGCAAAATCATTCTACGAAAGCGTGCTGCAAAATTATGAAGGAGTCACCTCACTCAAGGCACCCGCATTTGTTGGCAAGGCGTGGTGCATACTTGCGGAGGGAAGATACGAGACAGCCAGAGATATGTTTGAATCGGCATTCAAAAGGTACCCATCCGATACTTCTCTCGCCGTGGCGTCGCTCTACGGCTGGGGTATAGCGTGCTTCAATATGGGCAAGTATGACGACGCCTACCAGGTCTTCCTGTTTGGTATTGGGGATGAATATTCGGACTCTCCAATTGCTGGAGATGCATACTACTACGGAGGAAAGGCACTATTTGTTACGCAGAAATACGCCAATGCCATAGAATGCTGGGAGAAGGTGTTAAATAAATATCCCGAATGCAAGAGTGCACCAAATGCCGCCTTTGACCTCGCCGTTACATATTCACAGGCGGCAGAGTATCAAAAGGCCATCAGCTATTTCAAACTGATCATAAACCAGTATCCGGAGTCTGAACTGATTCGGGAGGCGCAGTTCCAATTAGCTGCCACTTATTTCAACTCGGGGGATTTCGTCAACGCCATAAGGGAATACGACAAATTCAGATCACTATATCCAGACGATAATCAGGCGCAGGCGGCACGGGAACAGATAGAGCTCTCATACTATATGCTGGGTCAGGAGAATCCCGAGGCAATCGATGTCCTTATAAGCGAGTACCCCACATCGGAATATGCCGCAGAGGCACAATGGACCAAAGCGGGAACCGCCTTTAACGACGAAGATTTCGCCAGGGCAATTATTGAGTTCAGAAAATTAGTTACGAACTTCCCCGAGAGCCCACATGCTGAAGATGCTCAGTACTACATAATCCTGTCATACGCCAAGTTGAAACAACCCCTGAAGCAACTGGAGGAGATCGAAAAGTTTATAAGATACTTTCCCGAGAGTGACAAGGTGCCTTCTGTCCTTAATATCATGGGGGTAGTTTATTACAACAGCGGAAGATACGAAGACGCCATAAAGACATTCAGGAGAGTATTGAATGAATATCCCGATGGAGAGGAATACAACAAGGCGGGGCGATATATGGCAAAGACCTATCGAGCTATGGGGGAAGAGGAGAAGGCAAACGAGTATATCTCAAAGTTTGGAGAATGAGTGGACACTTCTGCGACTAAAGCTTTTATAATACCTGGATTTTAGTAGGGAGGAAACATGCTACCTGGGACAACTTTTGTGGGATTGCTCCGTTCGCCGTGGATAATCGTATTACTTTTAACAGCGGCAATCTTGGTGGTCGTGGCAATTGAGAGATTCTCCAATCTGCGAAAGATCCGCTTTGACGAGGCAAAGGTACTTCGGGAGATAGAGAGGAAGCTTGAAAGTAAAGATATAGAATCCGCAATAAGGGTGTGCGAGAACGATAATTCCCCCCTCACAAGGGTTTTGCGCGGGGGCCTTCAGGTGGCAAGCCTTTCCAGAGATGATATCTACGATGCTCTTGAGAAGACACAAATGAGGGAGAGGGGAATAATGGAGACCAGAATAGGAGTGCTGTCAACAATTGCCTTTATTGCCCCCCTCCTTGGGCTCCTTGGAACAGTTGTGGGTATCATACAGGCATTCTCTGGTATGGCAAGTGCCGGTGGCACCGACCCGACGGCGATGATGTCGGGTGTTGCGGTTGCACTTCTTACCACCGCCCTCGGTATAATAATTGCCGTCCCTTCGGCAATATTATTCAGTATATTCTCGGGCAGGGTTGATTCAATAATGCAGAGAATAGAGATAGCTTCAAAGGAACTTATGGTGATGTTGAGCAAGATGGGGAAGAAGTAATATATGTTACTCGGTATACCCATATTTGAACTACTCACAAACCCCATAATAATGGTACTCATCCTGGTGTCAATCGTTTCGTTCGGGGCCATACTCGATAGGCTTTTCATTTTAAGGGGGTTGAGATTTGACTATGCGGGATTTCTGGGTAAGATAAGGGCATTTTTGACACTTGGGGACAAAGAGGGTGCCCTCAAATATGTCGATACGATAGATCATCCCTTTGCGAGGGTATGTAAAGCGGGGCTTGGAAACTGTGCCCTTCGCAGAGATGCACTGTACAACACCCTCGATAATAGTATCGAAGACGAAAATAAAAAACTTGAAAATCATGTGGGTATGTTGTCCACCATTGCGTATATATCCCCGCTACTTGGGCTCCTCGGCACAGTCATAGGAATAATCAGGGCATTTTCCGCCATGGCACTCGCGGGCGGAGGTACACCGACGGTGATGATGCTTGGCATCGCGGTTGCGCTGCTCACGACAGCCATAGGTATAATTATTGCGGTTCCAGCGGCAATTATGTACGGTTTCTTATCGGGGTATGTTGATGCGAATAAAGATAATCTTGTCATTGGTTCAAGAGACCTCGTACTTATACTCTCCGAAGAGAATATAATGGACAGAACACCCGTAAGGGTGAGAAGGACAAAAAGGGGTACCAACTGGGAAGAAGGGACATCATCTGCTATGGACGCGATGATGCCCGGTATAAATGTGGCCATGCTTCTCATTCTCTTCTTTATGATGTTTGCTCCGTTGATGTATCAGTCGAACATCTCAGTATCAACCCCCGCACTTGCGAGCGCACAGATACCACAGGAGAGACAGAAGAGGACCGAGGTAAAACTCAATGTGTATATTGCAAAGGATGGAACTGTCTTTATAAATGAAGAACCTTTCGGTAAGACAGACAATCCGGAGGACAGGAAGAGACAGAATGATATAATGCACCAGCTGCTCCTGCGGAGTACGATGAGAATGGTTTTGCTCTCTGCGCATTCTACAGTATATCATAAGGATGTGGTGAATATGATAGATAGGGCGAAACAGGCGGGGGCGGTGAAAATCGCCCTCTTGAAGCGAAAGGAAAAACGAGGATAGTTGTGCAAGAAACCAGGTTAGCAGCCTATGAAGGTAAAAAAGGCAAGCATAAATGTGGCACCGCTGTGTGATATATCTTTCACGATACTCATTACACTTATGGTGACCGTTCCCGTCATATCTATGACGGGTAGTCTGAAGGTGATGCTCCCTCCCGCATATACCGTTGAGGAGAGAGAGAAAGAGGCAATATCGATAACCATAACCGCCGACCAGAGGATAGAGATCTCCTGGCCGGATAACCCCCGGGGGACCGAGACCAACTGGGATGAGTATGTGGAGTTGTTGAAAGATGTGGTAGACGATAATCCGGGTCTACCAGTTCTGATAAGAGCCGATGGATATGTATATCATGGGACGGTACTTTCGGTAATACAGGTTGCAAAGACCCTCGGGGTAGAGGATATAGCAATAGCAACTACCCAGAAGGGACAGCAGGGGTGATATTCTATGGATGTAAGGCTTACAAAATTTCTTCTCGTGTCCTGTATCATTCATTTCAGCCTGATTCTCTTTGTGAGAGTTGAGTCGGTGGTCCGGGAACCGGGAACGCGGCTTGTCAGGATAGATTTCATCGAAGAAAAAGAAGAGAAAGAGAAAAAAAAAGAAAAGAAGAAAAAAATGAGGGAGCAACCGAGGCCGATAGAACAGGCAGAGCCCACCAAGAGTCTTGCGGATGCCCTGCGGAACAGATTCAAGTCCCGAAAGATAAATCCCGAGTTGGAGACTGAATTGGAGAAACTGGATATAGTGAGACCCATGGAGGTTGCCCCATCCGATGCAAAAATTGACATCGGCAAGATTCAGGAGTTGGCAAAGATGCAGGCAGCCATCGACCTTAATTCTTACGAACCACTCTATGCGAGTGGTGAGGTGGAGCTTGTGCGCGTGGGTACAGAGGGCAAATCGATAGAGGAAATACTTGAAGAACCCACAATTGCCCTTCCGAGAACTAAAGAAGAACTCAATGCGAGGGTAGGACTTTTTACTTCTCCCGGCAGCGGCGGCAAGACCATAGAACTCGAGAAGGTTGATATCTCCGAGTTGAAGAAATCTGCGGAGGCCGCGGGTTTCAAGAAGAAACAGGTTGCAGTGGAGATGGAGAGTATGCCCGGGAAGAAAGCACCGGAGACAGAGGTGGAGATAGCTGGAGCCCTTGCCGAGAGAAAATTGATTGAAAAACCACTTCCAACTTATCCCGATTGGGCACTTCAAAGGGGACTATCTGCTGTGGTGACTGTGAAGATCACGGTTGGACCAGATGGTAAACCACTGCCGGAAATGTTGATTCTCCACACCACGGGATACGGGGAGTGGGATAAGTTGGTTACGCGGACACTCGCAAAATGGAGGTGGGAATCCTGTCCCATTACCCATGTTGGGCGAATCACATTCAGGTTTATACTGGGAGTATAGTTGATAATAGAATGCAAAAATTAAATATCAAAATGCAAAATTATCCGCAGGTCACAGACTCGTATGAGATCCGTATGGACAAATCAAAATTCAAAAAGAAAGACNNGGGCAAGCAGACTACATAAAACTGATAACTGATTACCGATAACCAAGACTTCGTGACTTAGTGCCCTTGTGGTGGGACTTTTAATTTAGAGGATGGGAATATGAAGAAAAAAGATATATTTTTAGTGGGCTGTTTGATTACAGTATTTTCTGTATTATGTCTGTCTGCCCAGGAGGGTGAGCAGGTCGAGCAGGTCGAGGAGGAAATACGGGGGATATACAAGGGGATTATCAAGGAGAAGAAACCCCATATTGAACTTGATTTTGATCCATATAAGGCGATAATCCCATATGTTGGAAAAGAAGAGTATATATACGACAATCAACTTCTCTCCAATTCTGAGCTCAAGTCCAGCCCACTCCCGGTGCTTGCCTCGGACCAGATAGTGAAACCCTGGCTCAAGACAATTGTCAGAGGATACATCGTCTTGTTTAACCCACTTTACGGGTACGATGTAAAAAAATGGAAAATTAGCATAACAGATGAAAAGGGGTCGGAATTCAAGACATTTGGAGGAGAGGGTGCTCCCACGCGGACTATATACTGGGATGGAAGAAGTAATGAGGGAGAAATGATGAATCCCGGTATCGTTTATATGTATAGCGCAGAGGCGTATGACAAGCTCGGAAATATCTCAAGGGTGGTTGGCAGAGAGATCACGGTGAAGGGTATTTTGTACAAGAAGGCGGGAGAGTGGGTAATATTACTCAACGGTAATAAAATATTCAATGAGAGTTCTGACAGGATAATTGAGGATGGGACCTTACTCCTTGAAGAAGCCGCAGATATTGTGAGAGAGAATTTTAAGACGAGACTTGCCATAGAGGTATACTCAAAGAACGAGGCACTGTCCAGCAGGAGATCGAGGGTTCTCGGGAAGTGGTTTATCGAGAGGCTTGTAGTTCCAAGATATTCGGTGATAAATGTAGCGGGATACGAAGATGCAGTATATAAGAGTTCTTATATTAAGATAGTCTTTTAGGGGTTTTTCCCTCCCGGGGAGGATGGTGTGTCAAACGGAAAGAAGCTGTGCAAAGAAATGGGACCCGAAGATACTACCTATAAGTCCCAATATTACTAGAAGCAGGATTATTAATTTTCCCCCGTCCTGTGCCTTTAAGCTGCCGAGAAGTATGGGCTCCTTTGAAAGGTAGGCAGATGCGGCATACAATTCTTCTCCGATGATGGTGTAATCGCATGCGGTGACGAAGAAAGGTAACTGCGTTACCGAATCCGTACCCGCTATCTGAACCGCCCCCGTCATATTCCCCGTCTCTGCCAGAAGAAGTGACTCCGCCCAGAACATGCCCAGAAAGAGGTTGGTTGCCGGTTTCTCCCTTATCATTATACCATTGACGGCGGCGGCATATGCAAACTGACTCTGTGTGACGAAGAATATGTTGTCCTCATTGTATGAGTCGGGCCTTCCCGCCTCCATGTAACCCTCCTTTACGACCTGTCTCGTAACCATATATACGATCGGGTCTCTATTGGGAACTATGAGGGGTGTATCGTACTCTGCCACTTTCTTGGCGACCCTCTGGAGGATATTTATCGATGCGATGGTAGCCACATCGGACATAGATGAAAGCCCCGGCACATACAGAACAGGTCTGCCCATTTCGGTTGCCCTGCCAACTGCTTCGTCGAGCGCGTCGAGCCCCGTTATCTTTCTCACAAACAGTCCCTTGCCCCTCCTGGCGGTGGTTACAAAGTATAGCAGAATTATCATGAAAGTTACAACCGCTACGAGGGTATTTACCTTGCCCCTATTGAACCACTGATATGATGCAATCGTTGGAGGGGATACCTGAGTAAAATCGGTGTACTCAAAATTTTTTGTGCGACCTCTGACACGATAATAATATTTCCTTCCATTTTCTATATCATCGAGGTCCCTGAATTTAAATATTCCCCTTCCGACATAGCCAACCATGGCGAATCCCGTATCCCGTGCTTCGCTTCTCCATATCTCGTAACCACTGAGCAGGGAATCCTCTGCCGAGGGCGCCCATTCGACCGTTATACTTCCCCCGGCATCATTTGGGGTATCATTTGTCCGTATCTTCTGGGGAGGTGAAATCGATATGAGCAGACTCAATATATATATCATATGTTGATATTATAGCATACTTTTATACAAATGTCAAGGAAAAAATTGGACACACCTGCCTGTCCATACGGATCCG
>DFBT01000104.1:0-1848 GCA_002366725.1 Caldifarciminota bacterium UBA3073 | reverse complement strand
CCTCCGAAGCAACCCCCGAAGCAACCCCCACCTGACACATACTCGAGACTATGTCTTGCTATATATTTTCCTGTGCGATCAAGAAAAGAGTCTGGTCGGTCACCCTTCAGGGTGACGAATATCGGCACTTCACAGAGTGCCCCACTAATTACTCGGGCGCTTTTGGTCGGTTAATCTTTCGGGGTGCGGCTGGTTCCCTTCCTTTTTAGCCCTTAATGTGAACATCAAAGGTATCTTATTTCTGTAATCGGGCAAATACCACCAGCCATTTTCATCACAATTCATAGCGGGAAAATGTTTATAAAATAATCTATCAAATTCATGTATAAATTGTATCCGCAAACCAGTTTTAATTAGCGAATTTATTACATCGCTCAATGACCACTGCCATTCATAGGATGGATTTTTGGAAATATAGTTTTCATCTGAATAATCTGGAGAATCATCGTCCCATTTCGTGGGTTTTTTGTTGTGAAAATAAGGGTAGAGGATATCCAATTTCCCCTTTTTGGTATGCTCGAGTGTATTCTTTATGGGATGTCCATCCATTATATAAAATATGCCATTTGGTTTTAAAAAATGGTAGATTATCTCAGCCCATTTTTCTAAGTCTTTTAACCAACAGAGAACACCCTGTGATGTGTATACTATGTCAAATTGTTTATCCAGATTATCTTTTAGGTCGTAAATATTACAGCATATAAATCTCGCGTTAATGTTCAATTCTTCTTTCAATTGATTGGCGTATTCAATTGATTTCTCCGAAAAATCTACACCCGTTACGATAGCTCCTTCTCTTGCGAAAGATAAAGTATCCAATCCAAAATGACATTGAAGGTGAAGCAGTGCTCTTCCCCTTACATCGCCGATTTCACTTAACTGAATTTGATCGAGGGTGGACGCGCCTTTTTTAAATTTATCGACCCCATAAGACCTTATGTGTACATCGGTGAGTTCGTTCCACAATTTTTTGTTCGACTCCTCGAATTTATTCATAACCTCCAATTCCTATAATCAGTCATCACCCACTTCCTTTATCCAATCTAATGGTCTAACTATTCGAACAAAATCTTTCTTAGTTACATAAGTTTTATTTTTCAGCTTGACCTCATGGTTAATTAGCTAACACAACAAGTATTATTCATTTTTTAACCTTTCAATTTCCTTCCTAATTTCTTCAATTATCTCGGGATTATAGATAATTTTCTTTTTTCCCTCTTTTACTGAAATGATATAGAATACTCTACCCCCATATTTGGCGGTAAATTTCTCGTGTGTCTTTTGCTGAAATTTCAACTCATTTATTATTTGTGTAATGTAGGCGTATCCCGCTGGTTTAATTTGAAGCCCGATATATTTATCCTTTATCTTGATGAAGAAATCTATGTTGTATCCTCTATCCCATTTATCTGGAGCAGGCTCTACTTTAACACCCAATGCCTGTTCCAATTGCCCATAAATGGTCTGTATCTCGGATTGATACCCATCGTAGGTTCTATTCAAAACAAGATTATAAACATAATCTATACATTCTTCTTCGGTGATAGATTCTATTTCGGACTGAATAACCTCAGATAGTTTAATATAAAGTTTTCTACCTATTTCTGTCAAATATCCTTTTGAAATCCTAATTCCATTTCGTTTCTTTTGTTTTGCGTTCTTAAAATAGTATCTTTCCCATTCTTCAAATGATCGCGGAGAACATTGACGAATTAGGTGGGAAGTTGGGCCAACACTAAATGCTTTATTGAGTCCCCAACGGTTCATTGCATCATTTAACAACCTTTCTCTTTTGAACTTCAGATTTCGACCTTCTACTCCTTTTATCCATTCTTTTGGCATTATCTT
>DFBT01000023.1:16100-23543 GCA_002366725.1 Caldifarciminota bacterium UBA3073 | reverse complement strand
CTTTTAAACCGCAGAGTACGCAGAGGGCTCTGAGAATTTTTGAATTTTGATTCCTGACTGCCCTGCCTACCGGTAGGCAGGCGTTAGGCAAGTCGTCAATTTAATATTTAAATTTTTATGTTTAATATTACCTCTGTGACCTCTGTGGTTTTTTCCATACGGATTCTGCGAACATATTCTTTTCCATGTCCATACGGCCCTACGGCTCGTATGAGATGCTGTGCACGGATCCTTCGGACATATTCTATTTGACACTACCTCCCACCCCGGCACCGGGGATGTAGAATTATTCCGTCTCGGGTCGGTGCCACCCTTACAACATCCCGCAGGTTTTCACATCTCGTGTCTACCTCGTTTACTTCTCATTATACCATAAAAATGCCTTCCTGTCAAGAAGAAAATTTGCCACAAAGACAACAAACGTATTTCGGCATTAGCAAGCTAATCAGGCGGTGCAAAAAGTCAAATTTCAACATGGTAGTCGCAACTTTTCCATGCGGATCCTTTGGATAAGTTGCGCAAATTAAATCCAGAACAGCATCTTCTATTCGCAGACTGAAGTCTACGGCTACCAGATCCCTACTTTTTGCACAGCCTGTAATGCACTCCACTTGTTTACTAATAGCAAACATTAGAAATTGTCACCACAAAGGCACACCTGCCTGCCGGCAGGCGGGAGGGCACGAAGTATTGGTAATCGGTTACCGGGTATCTGTAATCTACAATCTGTAAATCCATTACCCCATTACCCCATCATCCCATTTCTCCTTGCTGTCATCCCGCTTCTGTGAGAACTATCTTGTCCTTATACCTTGTAAGTATACTTCTTCTTATGATGTCGTTCTCCGGTTTTTGCAGGTCCGGATCATATTCAAGCAATCTCACAGCCTCATCTCTTGCCCTCACGAGAAGCTTTGTGTCCATTATTAGGTCTGGTGATGAGAGTTCAGGAATGCCCGATTGTCTTGTGCCAAAGAACTCTCCGGGTCCCCTTATCTTCAGGTCTTTCTCCGCTATCTTGAAACCATCGTTTTCATTCTCAATAACGGATAACCTCTTCTCCGCCTCCTCTCCCATTCGCTGCGGTGTGAGGAGAATACAGTAGGATTGTTCTCTTCCCCTGCCTATTCTCCCGCGGAGTTGATGAAGTTGTGCGAGACCAAATCGCTCCGCGTGTTCAATCACCATCACGGTGGCGTTCGGCACGTCTACACCGACCTCTATGACCGTTGTGGTAATCAAAATCTGTATCTCTCCGTCTCTGAATGTCCTCATAATCTCATCCTTGTCCCTCCCCCTCATCCTTCCGTGCAGGAGACCTACCTTGTATCTCTTAAATACACCGCCCTTTAGTTTCTCATATCCCTCTTTTGCCGCCTCGAGGTCGAGTTTCTCCGATTCTTCAATCAATGGATAGACTATGTATGTCTGCCGACCCGAATCAATTTTTTTTCTTGTAAAAGCATAAACATTCGTTCTCCTTCCAGCCCCCCTCACCCACCTCGTAATGACCGGTTTCCTTCCCGCAGGAAGTTCATCGAGAACGGAGACATCGAGGTCACCATATAATGTGAGCGAGAGACTTCTCGGTATGGGTGTGGCGGTCATAACAAGCAGGTCGGGATATTCACCTTTCTCCTTCAGTGCCAGTCTCTGCATGACGCCAAAGCGGTGCTGTTCATCGATAACACATAAACCGAGAGACTTGAACTCAACCCCCTCCTCGATGAGCGCATGCGTGCCAATCACGATACCTGCCTCTCCATTTCTTATCTTTTCAAATATCTCTTCCCTTTCTTTGGCGGGGGTGCTTCCCGTCAGAAGATACGGCGTCACGGCGTCGCTTTTAAGATTCGAAAGGAGGTGTGAGAGAACGAAATAATGCTGTTCTGCGAGAACCTCTGTGGGCGCCATAAGGGCTGCCTGGTGGCCCGATTCGACCGCCTTAAGCATACATATGGTTGCGACTATGGTCTTTCCCGAGCCGACATCCCCCTGCAGTAGCCTGTGCATCTGATACGGACTTTCCATATCGGAAAATATCTCCCACAACACTCTCCTCTGTGCCTTTGTGAAATCAAATCCGAGATATGAGAGGAGCGTCCTTGCATACCCGCAACCCCCTTTGAATCTTATTCCCTTCTTTTTCTTTTCGAGCCTCCTCTTTTGCATTATTATTTCAAAGAGAAACAATTCTTCAAATCCGAGTCTCTCTCTCGCCCTCTTTGCTTCTTCCACAGATTTTGGAAAATGGAGGCATCTCAGGGCGGTGGGAAGTGAACAGAGGTTATTACTTGAGATGATATCATGTGGTAGGGTCTCTTTGATGTCGTCTATGTATCTCTCAAATCCCAATCTGGTTATCTTTCTAATATACCTTTGTCTGAGACCCGATGTTAGGGGGTATACGGGAATTATAGGGAGGGAGGCAAGACCGCGGTCTGTATCTATCTCCGGGTTGATGAATTGCAGTTTCCTTGCAAAAAATGTGGTCTTACCAATTACCCCGATCTCGTCGCCATCCTTGAATTTATCTTTCAGAAAAGGAGAGTTGAAGAATCCGCATTCAAGAAGACCCGTTCCATCATCTATCACAAGTGAGACTATTTCTCCCTTTCTTGAAAATTTAGTTTCCTGATAGACAACCCTGCCCCACACATATGCCTCATCTCCGTAACTCAGGTTTCCTATGTATTTTCTCTTGACATACCGGCGGGGGACGAGGTAGAAGAGATCTCTTATGTTGTTAACGCCAAGTTTTGCGAGGAGTTCTGCCCTTACAGGTCCAACCCCCTTGAGATATTGGATGGGGGTATCAAGCCCTTCATACATATCTATCCTAGACTATTCGTTGGGGAACCACAAGATTACACGAGATTATCATCTCAAGATCCGTACGGACAAGATAAAAAACATTAAGTTATTTTCAAGCGTGTTCTTTTCTACCTGTCGGTAGACAGGAAGTACTTAATTACCCAATAACCTAATTACTGTTTTTGAATCTGTGAATATCTGTGATTACCCTGTTAAATAAAGCCCGATTTGTGACTACAAGCAATTTGCTTTTATAAATATTTAACAGGGTGAATCTGTGGTTAATGCGTATTTCGTGATTATTTTATCAGGGAGAACTTCTTAAACCTCACCATACTGCTGTTGTCCACAAATACCTCCACCCTTACTATGTATACACCTCCGGTGAGGTTGCCTATGGGCAGTCTCACTTGAACCGCCTGATCGTCCTTTCCAACCGCTCCGTCAAACTCATATTTTATGTTGCCCGCGATATCTATGATACTTATCTTGACTCTGTCCGCATTTCCGCTTGTATATCTTATCCATCCTCCATCTGCGAGTACGGGATTGGGATATATGTAAAAATCTTTTTGCTCGAATATGTCGGGCGGAACCTGCGGTCCCACTACCAGATTACAGAAGATACCGTTATTCTGTGGGTTTTTATGGAGCATCGGCCAGGGTAACTCACCGTAATTCCACGGGAATTCCCAGGCGTACAAACATCCATCATCGCATCCCGCTATGATGTCGATCTTTCCATCGCTGTCAACATCGCACAGAAGCGGTGTCGAATAAACTGCCCCACCCATCGACAGCGGGAAGAAGTCCACGAGCTCCCCGGTAGTTCGGTATGCAACCAGGCTTCCACTTATAAGTCCCATAACAATCTCACATCTACCATCCCCATCTATATCTCCAATAACAGGTGACGACTGGAGAGCGATTATGTCGAGTCTTACGGGAAATCCGGGGCTTTCCGCACCATTTATATTGAGGGAATGTAGTTCATCTCCCACGACGATGATCGTATTGTTTTCGGCGATTGCCGGGGATGTATAGAATGAGAATCCTCCGAATCTCTTTTCCCAGTTTATAGTTCCGGAGTCACTCACAGAGCATACAGTACCATCTCCCCTGGATACAATTATACCCTCTCCGTACTTGACTACGGGTGACGATGTAGTTATCATACCAACATAGGGCTGTAACGCAGTCCATCTGATATATGTGGAATCGTCGACTCCTATTGCAAATAACCTCCCATCGCCAGAGAGCGCATAGAGTGTATTTTTAAGCGAATCCCATACCGGTGTCGACCATATCCATTGATGGAGGTCTATTGGAAATCCAGGGATAGAGTCACCATCACCATAAAACCCATACAAGAATCCATCATTTGAGCCGAAGAAGATCTCATCCTTCCCGTCGCCGTCAACATCGGCAAGGAGGGGGGTCGAGATGATTTCGCCATCGGTCACCTCACTCAAATAGAGTGTCCTCACACCGTCTTCATCGTAAGCCCACACATCGCCCTTTATGATATAGACGGTATCTTTACCGGTCTTGTGGCAGATAAACTCCTCTTCCGGAGATGGCATATGAATTATCGCCTTCTTTTTATCCCTCTCATATATGTAGACACAGAAGGGACAAACAACGATATCCTCCTTTCCATCACCATTGATGTCCCCCACAGCGGGAGATGCAAAGAGGTTTGTCTCGAGAATATTGCGGCTCCATTTCAGGTTGCCGAGAGCGTCGATAACCGAAACTACACCCCCGAATGTTGTATCCCCGTGGCTGATTATGAGTGTATCCATCGCCGCCGCAACCACACAGTTGTTCATAAGCGTGGGGGATGAGACATCAAAGAAACTTGCGCACCGAATCGGGAATCTCCTTCTCTTGAAATTGAACTTGATTGAGAACTCCATCGCCGTATCAGAGGGAGAGATGTTGTAGAGCGCTATGTTTGAATGATTTCCCTTGTTGTCGTTGGTGTTCGGTACGGTGTTGGGCGTGAGCGAGTCGAGATTCCCCTCATAGAACACATCGTAGGGCGAACCGAAGAACGCGGCATCTAAATCAGAGAGCAGCCATACCTTTGTCTCGAAGTCCTGAATTCCATCTGCCTCTTCCATATCCACGCCCTTTGTATCGCCGACATTTATCTCGTTGTGTATAGAGTCCCTTTCTATTTTCTTCTCATCTATATGCCATATGGCGAGGCCCCCCATCATAGAATCGGGCGGGAGTCCCCAGTCATAGTCGTCAAATCGGGTGAGGACACCATCCTTCCACACCCTTACACCCGTGGAGTCGAAGTGAAGTGTAGAATCATCTGAGTTTATTTCAAATCCATATGTTGTGGTATCCGGATTTGCATATACGAATCGGTTCTGAATTAAGTAATACTCATTTGTATTTATGGGTACTTTATATGACTTTGGTCTCGTGTAATTACTTCCTCCGAGGAAGTAGACCTCTACTCCAGTCGTGTCGTGCGTTATCTCTATGGGACTCCGGGAATAACCATACCTATTTGAGAGATACTCCCTGTGCCAGGCAGAGATATTTGGTGGGAGGAGACCCGAGAGATTCCAGTTGCCCGTTCCCATCAGTGCCCATCCCCCAACTCCTATGGTATAGCCCGAGATATCGTATAAATCATAGAATCCAAACTGGTGCCCACATTCGTGGCAGAGTCCCCCGTGTATAAACGATGGAACACCGTATTTAAAATCGGATTCCGGGTAGATTATGCCGTCTGTTATTGGATGCGTACCGTTATCTACCCATACGGGTGTGCCAAAATAGCCATCCAGTCCGCTTATGGAGCAGGCGAGGATGTCGTAGGGTGCACCCCCCCAGGCATACGACGATTGGTAGGAACAGCCCGCGTGAAATACTATATATACATCGTAGTCTCCCATCGTTATCGTATCCTGCTGGTCACAGGCGACAAGCGCGTCACGGAGAAGTGTGAGAAGTCCCTCCACATAATTGCCGGGGTCACCGTAGTAGTAAATCTGGTATGGCAGTTGATAGGAAAGGCTTTCTGCCTGGGGTGCAACGGTGAAATCTATGTAGAGTTCTCCGTCCGTGTTTTTGAGATAGTAATTTCGCAAAAATTCCATGAGATGTTCGAAGTATCTTCTCGTGTGGGGTGGGTCATAGTGAAGATTGTGTCCAAATGAATCCGTGCCCGCAAACTCGAAGGGCGGAATTGGAATGCTATCCTCATCGACCGCCCTCGTAATGCGCATCTTTCCGTTCCCCGAGGCGAGTGAGTCGGTTGGATTTTCCACGAACTCCACCCTTATGGCGAGCACCCTCACGGTATCAACGGGTTGTTTTCCCCTCTTCTTACGGATATCACCTATCACATCCCTGTATGCGGGTCGTGATATATATCTTTTCGCCTCGGGGTATCTTCTGTAAATATCCTGCAGTGCCTCGATGGCTTTATTCGTTTTTTCTGTGTTCTGTATACTCTTCAATCTATCTATCTCGCTCCCGGCAAACAAAAGACTTGCGAGGAGCAATATAACCATTCCCCTCATATACATCCCCTTTCGTTTTTCTCGGTACTGTGAAAAAACTAACCACAAAGACACCAAGAAAGAAAATAGTTAGTTGGTTTTAAATAAATTGCTTATTCTTTGTGAGCTTCGTGCCTTAGTGCCTTCGTGGTTTTGTCCTTAATTTTGATACCTGCCTACCGGCAGGCAGGTTTACATTTTGATTTTTGATTTATCTCTGTGTCCTCTGTGGTTAAGTTCATATTATACCACGCATATGCATAAATGTCAAGAAAAAATTGACCGCGGCTATCGAGGCAGGACAAGGGGCAGGCCGGATAGGGGATTCTTTATGATGTTCACCTCTATCCCGTATATCCGTTTTATTATCTCCTTATCAATTATATCCAGTGGCAGACCATCATATAAAATCCTTCCATCCTTTATAACCACAACCCTCTCGCTGTATTCCGACGCGAGATTGAGGTCATGGAGCACCGTTATTATGGTGATTCCGTGCGATTTCAGTTCCCGAAGCAATTTAAATATCTCCACCCGGTGGTTTATGTCGAGGTGTACCGTTGGCTCGTCCAGGAGCAGTATCTTCGGTTCCTGTGCCAGTGCCCTTGCTATAATAACCCTCTGCAATTCACCACCGGAGAGTTCGTTTATCTTCCTCTCCTTCAGTGCGAGTGTGTCTGTAAGTCCCATCGCCCATTTTGCCACCTCGTAATCTCTCTTTCTGTTTCCATCGTGGGCATATCTACCCATAAGCACAACCTCTTCGCAGCTAAATGGAAAGGCAAAGGAGGAGGCCTGGGGCACATAGCCAATCTTTCTGGCAATTTCCTTTTTTGCGAGGCTGGCGAGGTCTTTCCCGCAAAGGAGTATCTTCCCATTCCACGGCTGAAGAATACCGCAGATGGTCCGCAGCAGGGTGCTCTTCCCCCCGCCGTTCGGACCAATTATCCCCAGGAATTCGTTTTCCCTTATACGGAGAGATAACTCCCTCAAAACGGGAAGACGCCTGTATCCAACGGTGATATTTATTATATCGAGCATGATAAAAAGTCTTAGAGTCCTGATGGAATAGCTCCCCCATGGAGTAATTTTATCACTCCAC
>DFBT01000023.1:0-16095 GCA_002366725.1 Caldifarciminota bacterium UBA3073 | reverse complement strand
CGCATTCCACTCCGTACGCTATTGCTACGGGGTAAACAGGATAAATCATAGAGTCGTCGAGTCGTTGTATTGACGCACTAACAGGGTGTATTTTATAGATTCCAGATGTAGGTTACGAGTGTATCGCCGTATCTTCTGGTCTCTCCCACATCCAGTTCCTCCCTTACGGAGTGTTCAATTACAAGTATATTTACAAACTTCTCAAATTTTTTGATTATCCTTTCCGTGTATCCCCTGTCGTATGGGGGGTCTGCAAATATTATATCGTATGTATTGGCGACCGACAATCTCATCGCATCCGTATTTATCACATTGAAGTCACTGCAGCCGAGGTTTTTTATATTTTCGATCAAAACCCTTGTTACCCTCCTATCCTTTTCCACAAATGTAACACTTCTGGCACCCCTCGATAACGCCTCAAGCCCAAGTGCCCCACTTCCACAGAAAAGATCGAGTACCCTTGCCCCAAGGATGACATCCCCAATTACATTGAAGATACTTTCCCTTACGAGCCCGCTCGTGGGCCTTATCTGCCTCGGCATCTTGATTTCGTAGCCCTTGTGACTTCCTCCTATTATCCGCATGTCCCTTCACCCCCTCGGATGGTACACCCTAATAGCCTCTTTTAGTCTCTCCCGATCTATATATGTATAAATCTCTGTGGTCTGTATATCACTGTGTCCAAGCAATTCCTGTACAATACGAAGGTCGGCCCCTCCCTCCAGGAGATGAGTGGCAAATGAGTGTCTGAATGTATGCGGTGTAATCCTCTTATCTATCCCCGAAATCACTATGTACTTTCGTAATATCTTCCAGAAGCCCATCCTGGAGAGACGGTTTCCCCTCACAGATAGAAACAGGTATTCTGACCTCCTTCCCTTTTTCAGTATCGGTCTTGAATCTCTCAGATATCTTTCTATATAGTATCTGGCGGGGTTGCCAATCGGCACTATTCTTTCTTTACCTCCCTTACCCCTCACCATCAGTAGATTCTCAGAGAGAAAGGCGTCGGAAAGACGGAGGGAAAGCAGTTCGCTTATTCTCAGTCCTGCTGCGTACAGTGTTTCAAGCATTGCCCTGTCCCGAAGACCGATACAAGTTATGGGTTTGGCAGATTCTATAAGCCTTTCCATTTCCTCCACGCTCAAGACGAGGGGAAGGTGCCTTTTCGGTCTTGGCGATTCTATGTTATCAAGTGGTGTTTTTTTAATCCTGTGCTCCGATAGAAGAAATTTATAAAAGGTCCGCAGTGACGATACTATACGGGCACGGGATGATGGCGCGAGGCAAGCAATGGACGCAACGAAGTCGTGTGCGTCTCGCTGCGACGCGTTGCAAGCGTCATTGCCCCGGGCAGATAAGAATTCAATATATTTTTTTACATCTCCTTCGTATGCCTTCACGGTGTTTTCAAGACATCCTCTCTCCACCCTCAGGTGGTTTGTGAATTCATCCAAGATATTCATAATCAATGTTGGTGATGGGGAAAAACATGTATATCAGATAATCAGAATACCTGCCTACCGATCCCTACGGATCCGTATGGACAAGCAGGCCGGTGACCGATAACTAATAATGGGTGACTTCTCTGCCGATGGCGGGGTTTCAATATTACCCCGCAATACTTATACTTTTAAGAAAGCTCTTCAATCCCCCTATGCCGGATGAGAGGTTTATCACAGTCTTTTCCTTTCCCATATCTATCCTGAAATCATATCTTTTTTCTGTCCCCTCTTTTACACATATCCTTTTCTTGGCTCTGTTATCCCACTCTATCAGAAATCCGCCATCCCTTTTTATTCTGGATATACCGAGTCTTCTCGCCATTGTTCTTATCTCCGTTGTGGTTATGAGGTTTTTTACCTCCCTTGGCAACGCGCCAAATCGGTCTTTGAGCTCATCGATAAAATCCGAGAGAGCAGAGGATGTATTAATCCTTCCAAGCCTTTTGTACAGGCCCATCTTGTGTTCTCCATCGACGTAAAAATTGGGGAAATAGGCTGGTAATCTGATGTCTATAATTGGTTCTTCCATCTCTTGTACTTCTTTACCCTTTAATCTCTTTGCGGTCTCTTCTATCAACCTCAGGTATAGACCATATCCAATATTCCTGGCGTGGCCGTGCTGTTCTGCACCGAGTAGATTGCCCGCCCCCCTTATCTCGAGGTCTTTCATGGCAAGCCGTATTCCCGCACCAAGTTCGGTAAAGCTCGCAACCGCTTTCAGTCTTCTCATGGAGACGGGTGAGGCATCATCATCTGCGACCAGATAACAGTAAGCTTGTCTGTCTCCCCTTCCAACCCTACCCCTGAGTTGGTGCAGGTCTGCCAGTCCAAATCTGTGTGCCCTGTTTATTATCATCGTATTGACACTCGCAATATCGATCCCCGACCCTATTATCGCAGTTGTAAGGAGTATGTCTGCATCTCCGAGTAAGAATGCAAGCATCCTTTCCTCGAGTCTTCTCTTTGGCAGTCTCCCGTGGGCTACGGTTATTCTCGCATTTGGGACCATATCGCTCAGAGTATCTTTCATCTCCATTATTGTCTTTATCTCATTGTGAACGAAATATACCTGCCCTCCCCTTTCAAGTTCCATGTTTATGGATTTTGCGATCTCTTCGTCGTTCCATTTCATGACCTTTGTCAATATTTGTAGTCTACCCCGGGGAGCGGTGGATAGCTGCGACAGATACTTTATACCCTGAAGGGATTGGAAGAGGGTCCTTGGAATTGGTGTAGCGGACAGTGATAATACATCGACACCCTTCTTCATCATCTTTATCCTCTCCTTATCACGTACCCCAAATCTGTGTTCTTCGTCTATTATAAGCAATCCGAGGTCCTTCCACATTACCTTACCCCTTAAAAGTGCGTGTGTGCCTATGACGATATCGACACTTCCCTTGTTTACATCCCCCTTTATTGCGGCAGCCTTCCCCGGGGTTACAAATGAGGAGAGTTGTTCGATCCTTACGGAGAAATTGCCGAGCCTTTTCTTGAATGTCTCAAGATGTTGTTCTGCAAGTATGGTTGTGGGAACAAGTACTGCCACCTGTTTCCCATCCATAACCGCCTTCATACTTGAACGAACCGCTATCTCGGTTTTGCCAAATCCAACATCTCCACAAACCAATCTATCCATGGGTATATTGCTCTCCATATCCCTCTTTACCTCCTCTATCACCTTTATCTGGTCAGGTGTCTCCTGGTATGAGAAAGACGCCTCCAATTCCTTCTGCCATACGGTATCCGGTGAGAAAGCGTAACCCCTCGCCACATTTCTCTCCGCATAAAGGAGAAGCAGCTCCCTCATTATCTTCTCTATATTCTCTCTTGCCCGCTGCTTTTTTATACCCCACTCATCCCCACCCAGTCTTGACAGTTGAGGTGGTGGTTTACCCTCACCCCCTATGAATTTCTCAACACATCTGAAGAGGGATATTGGCACATACAGTTTATCTTGGTCTCTGTATTTAATAAGGATACAGTCAGTAGCCACACCATCGATATTAATTCTCTCGATACCGTCATAAATACCTATTCCAAAATCAGAGTGCACAACATAATCTCCCCGAGTAATCTCCTCCAAATCCTCGATGGGCATACCCACTCTCGTTCGCACCAATCTTCTCTGATGTCTGCGAAAGCCGAATATATCTTCGATGCTGAATACCGCAATCCTCTCTTCTTTCAGGATAAATCCCTCTACGAGATCAACGGGAATTATGGAGATGTTCGGGAACAATTCCGCTATCTCTTTCCTCATATGGGATTCACAACTTATAAATACTCGATAATTCCGCAGTTCTTTCAGTCTTTCTCTGAAGAGAGAGAGATTACCTATATACGACGGCACGCTGCCCATACAGAAACCATCCCCGCCTATGTGTATAACTCCTTTTGCATCCAGGCCTTCTATATCGCTTATAATGTGTATGTGGGGCGGGAGATAATCCACTATGGAGAAGGAACCCGGGAATATGTTGTTTGGTGCGATGGAAACATCTTTTATCTCTGCTATTGACCTCTGGGTATAGACATCAAATTCCCTTGTAGACACGATCTCATCGCCGAAGAATTCTATCCTCACCGGGTTCATAGATCCTCGAGAGAATATATCGAGTATGCCACCTCTCGCCGCGAATTCACCTACCTCACACACCGTGCCAACTCTTTTATAGCCAGATGCCGTGAGTTTCTCCATCAGGGCAGAAGGGGAGATTGGAGATTGTAGATGCACCATCCTCGAGAAGAAGGTATCGGGGGATTCGATGCCTTTTATGTAGTTGCAAATACCGACGAAATCGGGGGCGTATATTTTTGAGAGCAGGGTAATTATATCCCCCGCATTTGGAGGTGGGAAACTTTCCACGTAGGCAATGGCAGGGTTCTCTACGAACGGCGAAAGGAGTCTCTCGAATCTGAGGGGATTTTCTGTAACTACGGTAATTCTGCCATATTTCTCAACCAATGCCCTCACATAGATCGGGATAAGACAACCCGATAGACCCCCTATTCTCCTCTTTGTGAGGGCACTCTTAAATATGGGAAGGTCGTACAAGAGGGAAAAGAGTTCCTCCAGCATCCTCCACTTTAGTCTTTCAGCGTAAATCTCACGGGATAACCGAGCCACACCCTCACCGGTCTATCCCTCTGCTTCGCGGGGCTAAATCTCCAGGTACGGGCAGCCTTTGCCGCCGATTCATCAAATGCGAGGTTGAGGGATTTGACTATCTTGACATCTATCACATATCCCGTGGTATCGAGAAGTAGCTTGAGATAGACGACTCCCTCTACGCCCGCCTTTCTCCCTATCTCCGGATACTTGGGTTTGGTTATATATATCGGTTCCGGTGGCGTATCATAGGGTACAAAATCGGGCGTCTCTGTGGGTGGTGGTGGTGGAGCCTTCTCGAATCCCGTGAAGTCTGTGCGTTCTATAGTCGTCTGTTCCACCTCCTCAGCCGTTTCTGCCTCAACGGGCATCTTGGGCTTTGGGGGTGGAGGTGGCTCTGCAAGTTGCCTCATCTCCGGTGGGAGTTCTATAGTGATAACCCCCGCCTCCACCTTTGGAGTATAGGGATTGGGTGCGCACTCCGGAATGAAGAGCACACCAACTATAGCAATTGCCAGCGCAAACACCCACCCAATCTGGAGATACTCTCCCGCCTTTTCCTTTATATCTACACTTTTCTTCATTTTTCTCCCCCAAAGGTTTATCTACCTTTTTCTTTCAGCGTAGCGAGAGAAACTTTGTACGCCGCTGCCTCCTTTAAACCCTCGAATACATCTGAAAGGTCACCGTACACACCGTCCTTATCCATCAATATAGATACGATCAGATTGGGATTAGCCTCTACCTTACGAGACATGATCGAGGCAACATATTCCTTTGACACGATATTATCGTCTATGGATATCATACCCTCGCTGGATATCCATACATGGGCGATGTTCTTCTTGGGTAATTTTTTCGTCTCAACTGCAGATGGTAGATTTACTCTGAAACCTTGTTCTACCCTAAAAACTGAAGTGAGCATAAAAAAAACAATGAGGAGGAAGGCAATATCAGCCATGGAACAGGTGGGAATCTCGGGAGATTCCCTTTCTTCTCGTGAAAGCTTCATAAATCCTCCCGTAATAAATCCTAAAAATCTTTTGCCTTTACGGAACAACCTATAGCTGGCCTCAATATTAAAGCCTGATAAAGGATGTCGGAGAATCTGAATCTCGGATTTCTACGGTTTTTCTCTCTTCTCCGGCGGCGCGAAGGCAATACGCTCAGCACTACCGAGTTTAAGGTGGTCAAAAACCTTTATTATGGTCTCGTATTTACATCTGCTGTCTGCCTTCAAAGAAAATACCAGCGAATCGTTCACCGCAAGCATACTCTCCACCTTATCTTTTATATCCTCGAGACTTACATCCTTCCCCTCTATCCGCACCTGCCCTTTTGCATTTACATATACCTGGGCGATATTTCCCTTTTTTATCTTGACCATTTCTCCCTTCTCGGGGAGGACAATTTGCAGTCCCTTCTCCGTGGCAAATACAGATGTGAGCATGAAGAAGACAATGAGAAGGAATGCTATATCAGCCATAGAGGCAGTTGGGATCTCCGCCTTCATTTTCCTCCTTCTCCCCCCAAATCTCATAATGTCTCCTTTCTACCTGTTGGTAGACGAGTTTATTCCGGCCTTGACTCCAGCAGGAATTCTATAGCATCCGTTGCGGCGTTTTCCATCATGCGGGTGTAGCCATTTGCACGGGTGCTGAAATATACATAGAAGAGCACGACGGGGAAGGCGATTGAAAGCCCTGTTGCCGTTGTGATAAGTGCCACCGATATCCCGGTCGCCACGAGTGTTGGCTCGATCTCACCCGCTATTGCTATGGCGTCAAATGCGGCAATCATACCAGCAACCGTTCCAAGAAACCCTATGATCGGGGCGACTGTCGATACGGCGGAGAGTATTGGTAGTCCCCTCTCAAGAAATGCAAGCTCCACATTGCCCGCATTCGCAATTGACTCTTCGAGGGCTTCCTTATTTGGCCCTACCTTCTTATATGTCGTGAGTCCCGCTTCCATGGTCCTGGCAAGGGGAGCCTTGAACTTGCCGCAGTATTGCATACCTCCGGCTATTCCATTCCTTTTCACGGCTTCCTTGAGACCCTCGACAAATTTTTTCCCATTTATAGAGGCTCGAGCGAACGATATGAACCTCTCGATTATGAAAGCAACTCCTGTGATTGCGCAGAAAAGAAGCGGCCACATGAACATTCCACCCTTCTCAAAGAATTCCACCACATCTACCTCCCTGTTAAGAGTTACATGGAATACCTTATTAGAATTATACAACAGAATTCAACATTTGTCAAGAAAAAAATATTGGTTAATAATCGTGAAAGTGAGCTTTACCAGGACGCAGAAAAAACGAAATAGAGAGACGCTTTCTGCTTTACGAGGTGATATTATACTACAAATTTTTTGAAAAGTCAAGGAAAAAATTATCGGCACTGTGGCTGAACACCCCACATGGTATCCCTGCCTGACGGTAGGCAGGCACCCCTTCCGAAAGATCCGTAGGGATGTGAAGCTGTGAAAGAAATTTCTGGGATTAGTCGTAATTCTACTAAGAATGTGGGCACACCCGTCCCGTTGGTAGCGGGAATTTCAAGTCGTGCTGGCACGAACAAATCGGCCCCAAAGGGTTAAGTTACACTCAATGAGGGTCCAGTAACTCAAGGCTTTTTACCCAGTCGAGGGCGGGACAGCCTTGATATTTTCGATGGAGCTCGCCGACTTGGTCTGTGGTCTCCCTGCCCCGCCAAATAGGATGTATACCTCATCAAAATTTCACAAAATAAAAACTTGACAGAGTAAGAAAAATATGGTATAATAACAAAAAATTATTCTAGAATATGCATTAACCACAGATTCACCCTGTTAAATATTTATAAAAGCAAATTGGGCTTTATTTAACAGGGTAATCACGGATAAACACAGATTATACCAAAAACGGTAATTGGGTAGTTAAGTAATTCCTGTCTACCGATGCACAGCATCCGTATGGACAGGTAGAAAAGAACACGCCAGGAAATAACTTAATGACTCAATTACTTAATAACTTATTGGTTTGTATCCTGTCCATTCCATACGGCCCTATGGCTCGTATGAGATCCTACCCATACGGGTCTTGAGACGGAACGGATCTTGAGATGATAATCTCGCCTACCGGTAGGCAGGTGTAATACCTGCCCCGTTAGATATGAAATTATCTAACAGGGTGAATGGTTTCTTTACGCATAGTTTTGAATTATTTACTTATCCAACATCTGCATGAAAGGGAGGGGTAATGAAGATTCACGAGGGTAAATTATCTGGGATCGGCAAGAAATTCGCCGTCGTTGTATCAAGATTTAATAACTTGGTGAGTGACAGACTCGTAGAGGGCGCCGAGGATTGCCTGTTGAGACACGGTGTGAAGGAAGACGACATTGAAATATTTAAGGTTCCCGGTGCTTATGAGATACCCTACATAGCGAAGACTCTTGCGGAGAAGGGAAAGTTTGATGCCCTGATATGCCTGGGAGCAATAATAAGGGGAGAAACTCCCCACTTCGATTTCGTTTCCAGTAATGTCATGAGGGGAATAATGCAGATAAACCTTGAACACGATGTCCCCGTAGTAATGGGGATTATAACCGCTGATACCCTTGAACAGGCTCTGGACAGGGCTGGGGCAAAGCAAGCCAACAGGGGTTTCTCCGCTGCCATGGCAGCACTTGAACTTACAAACCTGGAGAATGTTCTATAAACTTCTCGCTCATTTCAAGTTGTAGGATGTTAAGATATAGGTAAAGTTTTATGAAATCCAGGAGGGAAGCAAGGGAAATCGTTCTCAAGGTGCTCTACAGGATGGAGGCAACCGGGGACTCTGCCGAAGAAGCCTACAATGATATCTGTATGAACTGGAGCAGCTCGCCATTTGATGAAGTTTATGCCCGGAGACTTTTAAAAAAAATTATAACGAACACAGAATATATATACACCATCCTGAAGAATATCGTGAAGAATTGGGACATCGAGAGGATTGCTATAATAGATAGAAATATCTTATGTATAGCCATATGCGAGGTACTGTATTTTGACGATATTCCCCCAAAGGTATCTATGGACGAGGCGATAGAGATAGCGAAGATATACTCCACATCCGATTCGGGTAAATTCGTGAACGGGATACTGGACAGGGTTGTGAGGAGAAAAAGACAAGGAGAGAAAAAAGGGAAGACCAATTCATGAGGCTCGTCGTAATCTCGGACATACATGCAAATCTTGAGGCATTCCGGGCGATACTCACAAGGATCGATGAGATCAAACCCGATAGAATTCTATGCCTTGGTGACATCGTGGGATATGGACCAAATCCCAATGAATGTGTGGAGATTGTTAAAAAAAGAGTAGATGTATCTCTCTCCGGCAATCATGAATACGGAGTTTTGGGTCGTACGGATTTACGAACATTCAGTGAAAATGCCAGAATAGCGTGTGAATGGACGAGGGAAGTTCTCTCGGAAGAGAACTTTGCTTACATGAGGGAGCTACCCGTGAGTTGCGTAGATGAGGGTATGTTTCTCGTTCATTCGACTCCCCTGAACCCAGAGAGGTGGAATTATGTCTTTACCGCGAGGGATGCCTCGTTGCAGTTTTCGGGGTTCGGTGAATCTATATGCCTCTTGGGGCATTCACATGTGCCCGCTTGCTTTGAAGAAGGAGGTGGTATTTGTACGCTTTCGGAGAGTAATCCACTTTATTTAAAAGAGGGAAGAAAATATATCATAAATATTGGCAGTGTGGGACAACCGAGGGACTACGACCCACGGGCATCCTTTGGCGTAATAGACACAGAAGAGAAAAAAGTTCAGCTCATAAGGATTTCCTATGAAATCGAGGTTGTTCAGAGGAAGATAATAAACCGCGGACTTCCTCTGTTCCTTGCCGAAAGGCTAAAAATTGGAGCATAGGAATAAATATCAAATATTAAAAATCAAACCTGCCTGCCGGTAGGCAGGTATCAAAATTATCCGCAGGATCCGTATGGACATATTAAAATTCAAATTGTTAAAAAGATGCCCGAGGAACCAACCAAATAACTTGCTTAAATGACTGGTAAAGATGTGCTTTCGACCTTTCGACTTTTGGACTTTTAGACCTTTACACATAGTGGTATCATGACTCGTGTACTCATAACGGGGATTACAGGATTTGCAGGTAGCCATCTTGCAGACTATCTCCTTGAGAAAACTGACCTTAAGATATATGGAATAAAGAGATGGAGGTCGCGAACAGAGAACATAGAACATCTCATGGGTAAAATAGAGTTTTATGAGTGTGACCTCCGTGACGCCTCATCTGTGAGGGACCTGATAGAGGTTGTAAGACCAGATATGATATTTCATCTGGCTGCTCAGAGTTTTGTCCCCACATCATGGAGTGCCCCGGCAGAGTCTCTTGAAACCAATATAATGGGGGAACTCAATCTATTTGAGGCGGTAAAGAGAACAGGGATAGACCCTCTCATTCAGATAGCTGGATCATCAGAGGAGTATGGAGCTGTAGAAGAGGATGAGATTCCCATAAAGGAAACAACTCCACTCCGTCCCCTCTCTCCCTATGCGGTAAGCAAGGTTGGTCAGGATATGCTTGCATATCAGTATTTCAAGAGTTATGGAATGAGAATAGTGAGGACCAGGGGTTTTAATCATACGGGACCACGTAGACCCCCGGTATTTGTATGCTCAGACTTTGCAAAGCAGATTGCAGACATAGAGAGGGGTGTGAAGCATCCCATCGTAGAGGTTGGGAACCTAAAGGCAGTGAGAGATTTTACAGATGTGAGAGATATGGTAAGGGGGTACTGGCTTGCACTTGCCCGGGGAACACCCGGCGAGGTATATAATATATGCTCGGGGGTTGGCAGGAGAATAGGTGATGTCCTCTCCACGCTGATCTCCATCGGGAATGTTGAGGTCGATATTGAGGTCGATAAGCGAAAGCTCCGCCCTTCCGATGTTCCCCGTCTTATTGGTGATTCTACAAAGCTCAAGACTGCTACCGGCTGGCAACCCACAATTCCCTTTGAGGAGACCCTCGAGAACATTCTAAATTTCTGGAGGGAGAGTAACTGAAATGAAGATTCTCCTGGTTAGCCTCGCTGGTATAGGAAACACCCTCTTGGTAACTCCCCTGATTGAACTTTTACGGAAGAGGTTCACCAAGGAAAAAATATATGTCTTGGTTATGCTCAAGGGGGCAAAGGAGCTTTTAGAGAGAAATCCAAACTTGGATGGGGTGATATTGTGGAATTTTCTCAAGGAGGGGGTGGTTTCTTCTTTTAGGTTTCTCCTCAATTTGAGAAAAGAAAATTTTGACTATAGCATTCTTTCCTATCCAGCAAATCGTTTAGAATACAATGTTATTAATTTCATTGTTGGGAAAAAAGAAAGAGTAGCCCACAGATATAATCATCTCTTTTACACAAATCTCGGATTTTTAAATACGAGATTGATAAGAGAGGATGATAAAAAGCACGATGTTGAAGAAAATGTGAGACTTCTCTCGCTCCTTGGAATACACCCGGAGTCGTTCGATGGACCCAGAATTTATCTCACAGACGAAGATGATAACTTTGCCGGAAGATTTTTTAAAGATCTAAATACAGAGAAAAAACTCATAATAGGTATGCACGCGGGGACTGCCACCTTTAAAAATCAAATGAAGAGGAGGTGGGATAAAGAGAAATTCGGGGAATTGGGGAAAATTTTTGTCGAGAGAGATAGTGCGGTTGTCCTTATCTTTGGCGGGAAAGAGGAAGGTGAACTGAAGACTTTTATCCGGGATAGTGTGGGAGACGGTGCCTATACTGTAGATAATACTTCTATCAGGGAGACTTCGGCGTTGATCAAAAGGTGTAGGCTCTTTGTGAGTGCCGATTCTGGATTGATGCACATCGCTGCGTCTTTCGGGGTTCCCTGCGTTGCCATATTTGGTCCCACAAATCCCGAGTGGGTTTATCCATATGGAACAAAATATATGATTGTTCGGAAGGACCTTCCCTGCAGTCCCTGTTTTTACTACTCACAGAGACCGCTCAGATGTAAGTTTGGTGATTTCAGGTGTATAGAGTCCATATCCGTTGACGATGTATTAGAGGCGACCGAAAAACTTCTTAAAGAGACAGAATATTAGGAGCCGCTAAAAGCGAGGCCTTAGCCTACATACAGTCTACTTGACTCTATTGGGAGGATTGATGAGGCTCATATTAACTTTGAACTGTGGAAGTTCATCTGCTAAATATCAGCTGTACGACTGGGACCGCAAGATTCCCCTTGCAAAGGGAATAGTTGAGAGGGTCACGGTGGGTGGTAGTTTTATAAACCACGAGGTCCCGGGAAGAAAACCCCATATAAAGGAAGAGGAGTGTCCCTCGCACAGAGAGGCAATAGGATTGATAATGAAGACCTTGAAGGAGACGAATGTGCTGGAGGACCTTTCGTTGATCTGCGGTGTGGGGCACAGGGTTGTTCACGGAGGCGAAAAACTGACACACTCCGTTCCCATAACAGAGGATGTGCTCAATACATTTGAGGGATTGAAGGAACTTGCACCACTACATAATCCCCCAAATATACTCGGAATAAGGGCGGCAATGGAAATATTTCCATCCTGCCCGCATGTCGCCGTTATTGATACTGCATTCCTCTCAACGATGCCCCCGGAATCATATATATATGCGATACCTTACGAATGGTATGAAAAATACGGGGTGAGAAGGTACGGCTTTCACGGCACTTCTCACCTGTATGTGTCGAGGAGGGCGGGTGTACTTCTCGATAAAGCCATAAAAGAAACAAATCTCATTACCTGTCACATCGGTAATGGCGTGAGCTTTACGGCGATAAAGAACGGAGAGGCATATGATCACTCCATGGGATTGACACCACTTGAGGGCCTCGTTATGGGAACGAGGTCAGGGGATATAGATCCCGCAATAGTCTCGTATATTTCAGAGAGAGAGAGCCTCACTGCAAAGGAGGTCGTAAATTTACTGAACAAAAGGAGCGGACTTTTCGGTATCACCGGAAGATATACAGACCTGCGGGATATACTTAAGACCGTGACGACCTATCCCCGTTCAAAACTCGCAGTTGATATAGAGTGCCACAGGATGAAGAAATACATCGGTGCCTATATTGCGCTCCTCGGAAGGGTTGATGCGATCGTCTTCACAGCGGGGGCGGGTGAACTCGCGTGGGAACTCCGAGAAAACTGTCTTCGGGGGATGGAGGAGCTGGGTATAAAACTTGATATTGAGAGAAATAAAAGGGCCGTATCGAGGAATCATGAGTTTCTCATATCTTCGGACGATTCGAAGATAAAGGTATTTGTAATTCCCACAGATGAAGAACTTGTTATGACAGAGGACACAGTGGCAATAATCGAGGGAAGATACGATATTCCATCGAGATTTACATACTCTTTTGAGAGCAAAAATTACATAAACAGGATGCGTGAGGAGGCGTACCAGAGAGAGGTAAAATGTGAAAAGTGAAAGGTAAAGAATGAAAAGTGCAAATTGAAAAATGCAAAATGAGAGAGATAATCCCAAAATATGCGTTGAGAAACCATCTCAAGATCCGTTCCATCTCAAGACCCGTATGGGCAGGATCCGTATGGAATGGACGAGATAGGTCAATAAAGAACTTATGCACAGCATCTCATACGAGCCGTAGGGCCGTATGGACAAAAGTTAAAATCAAAACCCTTTTTCACCCAAAAGGTGAACGCTCGTAGTCTTGAAGACTTTTATATAATCTGTGAATATCTGTGTTCATCTGTGGTTAATGCATAATCTGAGATAATCTTTAGCCACGGCCAGGAAAGGATAATTTTGCAATTTGCACCCCGCCCAGCTTCGCTAAGCGGGGCTGGGTTTTGATATTTTCATTTTTCGTTTATGGATATTGAATTCATAGTAAAGAAGGCATTGGAAGAAGACATAGGTACGGGTGACATTACCACCGATGCGGCGATGGAATGTATTGGTAAGGATGATACCACCATTGTGGCGCTCATAATGGCAAAGGCAAAGGGTATCTTATGCGGTATAGAGGTGGCAAAACTCGTTTTTCGCACACTTGACCCGAACACCGAATTCGATGCATGTGAGGACGGGGAGGAACTCATCCCCGACCAAAGAGTCGCAAAAATAAGGGGGAGTGCGAGGGCTGTACTCTC
This sequence comes from Caldifarciminota bacterium UBA3073, assembly GCA_002366725.1. GTDB lineage: Bacteria > Hydrothermota > UBA3073 > UBA3073 > UBA3073 > UBA3073. The sequence continues at coordinate 2,295 of DFBT01000023.1, read as the reverse complement.
CGGAGAGAGGGTGGCCCTCAACTTTCTCTCCCATCTATCGGGTATAGCAACACTCACTAGAGGGTTCGTAAAAGAGATAGAGGGCACGGGTGTGAAACTTCTTGATACCCGTAAGACGACCCCCCTCTTGAGGGAACTGGAAAAATACGCGGTCACAGTCGGGGGGGGAAAAAACCACCGTTTTGGATTGTATGACGCAATACTTGTTAAGGATAACCATCTCAAGGTGCTCGGTGGAATCGAGAATCTCAATATAGAGAGACCATTTGAGGTGGAGGTGAAAACACTCGAAGAGTTTGTGACTGCCATCAATCTACCAAATGTGAAGAGAATTATGCTTGATAATATGGATATAGACAAGATAAGGAAATGTGTTAAACTTGGAGGGGAAAAGGTGGAGATCGAGGTGTCCGGTGGGGTTGCGCTCAAAAGCATAAGGGATATAGCAAGAGCAGGTGTTCAGTATATATCCGTTGGCGCGATAACACATTCTGCGCCCGTAGTTGATATGAGCTTGGAGATAGTAGGAAAGAGGAAAGAGAGATGAGAGAAGAGGAAAGAGGGAAGAGGGAAGAAAGAAGAGAGAAGAGAGTGGTAATTAATTGGTAAATAATGAAATACCGGTTCAACATTAAAAATAAAATAAAAAAGTTGGCCTCTGTCGTGACCGGGCTCTATCGGTTTTTTTTCATAATTCAGAGGAGATTCACATACGAACACGGCGGAATGTTACTTGCGGGCTCACTCTCTTTCTATCTCGTTGTATCGATAGTTCCCCTTCTGCTTGTGGTAACCACTATTTTCACATCGATTGCCCACTCCTCGGATCTGGTGTATAATGCGATAATAGATTTTTTTGAGGCCTGGATGCCGGCAGTGACCCAACCCACGGTTTCAGTGCTCAATGGATTCATACAGGGGAGAGTCTCAATCGGAATTATCAGTGTTATATTCCTCCTCTGGAGTGCGGGTCTTTTCCTTGATGCAACGATACAGGCGATAGACAGAATATGGAATGTGGAGGAAAGATGGCCATTCTGGAAACGGAAACTCTTATCTCTTCTGGTAATACCGATATTTATAACCGCTTTTGGAATATCGTTTGGTTTCACTGCCTTTATCTCCTTTATGCGCACGCTCAACATTGGGATTATGGGGCGGAGTATCTCGGGAATAGCATGGCTTTGGGGAGTAGTGGGGATATCAACCTCTCTCATTCTCACCATTATCTTCCTCTTCTGGTTTTACAAAGTCGTTCCGCATGTTGCCGTATCAAATAGGTCTGCCCTTATTGGCGCAGTATTTGCTGGTTGTTCCTGGGAGATTGCAAAGTATGTATTTGATTGGTACATAGCGAGATTTACCGGCTTTAATAGAATCTATGGGAATCTCGGTGGAGTATTTATAGGGCTTTTATGGGTGTACTACACGGCGATAATAATCCTTCTCGGGGCAGAGCTTGCGGGGTACTATGAAGAGAGAGGAAATACAATACTTCTTGCAAAAGGGGGTGGTTAGTTGGATGGTTAGTTAGTTGGTTAATTAGTTGGGTGGACTTGGTTTCAAATAGTTTTGGGGGGACGCAAAGAATTGCGTCCCCCCTTCTGTTCGGCACATGCTCTGTCTATCTCACCTTTTTCTTCAGTTCTGTGCCCGCTCTGAATCTTGGGACCCTCTTAGAAGGCACATTGATTATCTGTCCCGTTCGCGGATTTCTCGCCTTGCGTGCCTTTCGTGTTGCCACATCAAATGTGCCAAACCCCACGAGAGTGACCTTGTCATTCTTTGCTAGAGCACCAGAGACGGTGTCTACAAAGGCGTTTACTGCCTGCAAAGATGCCCTCTTGGTCAGTCCTGTTCCTTTAGCCACTCTGTCCACGAGTTCTGCCTTTGTCATGTCTTTTCACCTCCTTTCTTTTTAGGATGACTGCATTTTTACTTCCATTTTCTGATTCTCCTTTTGATCCCCGCTACAGGAGCCATAGCTTACTCATCGTCAAACCCAGGAGAACTATAATGCCAATGACCGCCGCCGATGTGGCGAGAGCGCGTTGTTTTTTTCCTTCCGAGAACATCCTGGTTATTATACCATCGTATATGGACCATATGCCGAAGAAACCGCCGATGCTCCACAGAATGTTGTAAACTGTTCCCGTACACCAGAAGTGGAACATAAAGGCGATTACAGCTATACAGCTCACTATATACGCTCGCATATTGCCTCCCCTTAAGATATCAAACCTACCTGCCGGCAGGCAGGAATAAAATATTAGGGAATTGTAAAAGTTTTGACAC
>DFBT01000063.1 GCA_002366725.1 Caldifarciminota bacterium UBA3073 | reverse complement strand
CCGGTATAACCATTGATGGCAATGGTTATCTTCACGGTGCCCCACCCCAACGATTCTCTTACCCGCGATAGTTGCAGCAACATTTTCTTGCATTTTTTTCGTTAGGGAGCATTTTCTTTGATTTTGCTTAACTTTTTTGGAATCTTAAGTTATAATAAGGCGTCTTGAACTTTATTTTTACTTGGTTAAACAAGGTATGACGAAAATGCAAGCAATAGAGGTTGAAAATTTAACCAAGCAATTCAATGGTGTTACAGCCGTTGACCACATATCATTCACGGTCAAAATCGGCGAGCTTTTCGGTCTTCTCGGTCCAAATGGTGCCGGCAAAACGACAACGATAAGGATGCTTACGGGCATCCTCAAGTCAACCGTCGGCAGCGCCCACATAGGGGAATACGATATTCAAAAGAACCCCCTGGAAGCTAAACAGATGATGGGTATCGTTCCAGAAATGGCGAATGCCTACATAGATCTTTCTGCCATTGGGAATTTGTTGCTCATCGGAGAATTGTACGGGATACAGAGGAAGGAAAGAGTGGAGAAGGCGGAGAATTTACTGAAGTTATTTGGATTGTATGAAAAAAGACATCATAAGGTGAGAACCTTTTCCAAGGGAATGAAACAGAGGATAATCGTGGCTATGGGATTGATGAACGACCCGCAATTATTATTTTTAGATGAACCGACTTCCGGTTTGGATGTGGAGAGCGTTAGATTGATCAGAAAACTCATTAGAGAGTTCAACGATAAGGGAACAACTATCGTTTTAACAACCCACAATATTGAGGAGGCTAACCAACTCTGTGACAGGGTGGCGATTATGAATTACGGTAAAATTGTGGCCATTGACCGTCCGGAGAAATTAAAACGCGCAATTCAGAGCACCACCTCTGTCGAGGTTGCCTTTGTTAAAAGAGTGATGCCCGGAGAGTTCACATTTGAGGGGGTTTCAGAGGTTAAGAAGGTGGGAAATAAATTAAGGTTATACACCGAGAAACCGGGAGAGATCATTCCGATGCTTGTCAAATACTCACAATCATCCGGCAATAAAATAATATCCCTTAATACCCTGGAGCCCAATCTCGAAGATGTGTTTTTAAAACTGACAAGGAGGGGAGAAAAATGAATATTTTCGATCAGTTTAAAAGATCGTGGGCTATCACCAAAAAGGACCTCTCCATTTTTTATTTGAAGGGGCCCGTTGTGATCTCCGGTCTGTTGATGCCTTCTTTTTTATTTTTTGCCTTCGTCCTGGGAAGAAAATTTTCTCCGGGCTTCCTGATTCCCGGTTTACTGGGGATGGCGCTCTTCGTTACCGTTTCGTCGATAGGACCGGTGATAGCACCGTGGGAGACGAGGATGAGAACTTTTGAGAGATTGATTTCGGCACCGATCGCCTTGTGGGCTATCATTTTAGGTGATATAATAGCTTCTCTCTTGTTTGGCCTTTTTATAACCCTCTTTATTGTTTTGGTCAGTATCGTCTTACTTGGAACCGAGATAATAAGTTTAGCTCTAATTGTCGGTACAATTCTGGCTGCCTTTTGCTTTTCGTCTTTGGGTTTGCTGATCTCAGCTCCCGCCACAGATAACCCGTCAAACATAATGATGTTATCAAGTCTGATAAAGTTTCCATTAATTTTCATAAGTGGCATATTCGTTCCAATCGGTGAGATGGGCAGTTGGAAAATTATTTCATATATCTCTCCTTTAACTTACTATACGGATCTGGCAAGGTTTTCAGTTGGTGGGACAAACTATTTCAACCCCGCTGTTAGTTTATTGGTCCTGCTCGGTTTCGGCATCCTGTTTTTCTTTTTCGCCGTAAAATGGCATCAAAAAAGCCTGGATAAGAGATTTTAGTAAATTACACGACTCGATGCCAAGACCTTTGCTGAACTGAGATGCATTCGGTAAATCAACTGTACATATGTGGAAGGGGTGGTGACAGAATGACGAAAGAGGGTGATATCTTAAAAATAGTCAGGGAGGATATATTGAGGACCTTGGGTGAAGAAGAAACCGAAGAGGTCTCTGTGGATTCCATAAAATCAGATATCAATGTTTCTGACCCATTTATATCGAAGGCAATTAAACAACTCAATGGAGAGGGTTTGATAAAATATCACAATAATTTTATCTCATTAACGGAAAGGGGAAAAGAAAACGCAAGGGATATCGTAAAAAAACACCGCATTCTCGAAAATTATGTCAAAGAAACGAAGAATGGCAGAGATGCACATAAGGTTGCCCATATTCTCGAACATTATGTTTCTAAAGAAGTTATCGATAATATAAAAAAGTTGTCTACACTCAAAAGCGCGGGTGTTCCATTGACAGAGTTGGAATGTAATGGAAAGGGAATAATCACAGATATTGTTTTCTCGGATTACGGCGTGTTTGAGAGAATGGTTAGTATGGGAATATTTTTAGGAGAGAGGATAAGAATAACCAACGAGATATCCGATAGCATAGTAGTTAAGATAGGTAATAAAAAAATTGCTTTGAACAAAGATATAGCGGAGAATATCAGGATATATAAGAATGAAAGAACTTAAAATACTTTTGATTGGTCAGCCAAATGTGGGAAAGTCGTCTTTGCTCAACGCTTTGGTTGGGCCGAGAGTCGTGGTATCCAATTATCCCGGGACCACAGTTGAGATAACGCAAGCCGAAGAAATTTTTCACGATGTAAAAATAAATTTTTTAGATACCCCGGGAATATACTCTATATCTGATAGGAGTGAAGAAGAAAAAGTTACTGAAAGGGCTTTGTTTGAAGAAGAAATAGATGGAGCAATAATAATTGCCGATGCAACCTCTCTTGAGAGAAGTCTTTACATGGTTTTCCAAATCTTGGAGGCAGAAATACCTGCTATTATAGCTCTAAATTTTGTGGAAGAAGCTGAAAAGAAAGGAATAAAAATTGATTGCGAAAAATTGGAAAAACTCCTTAATATCCCTGTTATACCTATAAATCCTCTAACCAAAAGAGGGGTAAGCAGACTTGTAAATGCAATATTAAAAACCTGTCCTGAGTCCCTCAGCTTCGCTCGGGATAAACTCCGTCGAAGGATCAAAGAGGTGGCAAGACGAGGTTTCAAAATTAGATATGATGATCATATAGAAAGAGCAATAGATAAAATATCCACTCAAGTTAAAGGAAGGCTACCTAAAAGACTTGTCGCCTTAAGGGTTTTGGAAGAAGATGAAGATTTCTATAAATACTTGAAGAATGAAAAAATAATTGGGGAAGCAAAAGAGAACTTAAAAGAACATCCAAAAATCGCAGAAGACATATCCATAACCAGATACGGCACAGCCTCATTTATTGCCGAAAAGGTTACTCGATTGTTCTCTTCAGGAAAAGAAAAGCTGGCGGGAGAGAGAATCGATAATGTACTTCTGCACAGGGTCTGGGGTCCACTGACTACCGGTTTATTTCTTTTTGCCATCTTTGGTACATTATTATATCTTGGCAATTTGATACAGAATGTTCTTATGGGTTTGACAGACAGCCTTTTATCTTCTTTCGGTGCGGCAGAACATTCTATTATCACCGTGGTATTGGTTCAGGGTTTGGCTGGACTTGCAGCGGGTGTTTCTATTGCTTTACCTTATGTTTTCTTGTTTTATTTGCTTTTGGGTCTGTTGGAAGATATAGGGTTTCTTTCCAGATTTATTGTCAACACACAGAGGTTTTTGAAAAAATTGGGTTTACCGGGGAAGGCATTTATTCCTTTGGCATTGTGCTTGGGTTGCACTGCGCCGGCGACCAGAGCTACCAGACTCCTATCATCTAAAAAAGAACAATTTCATACCGCATCGTTATTCGCTTTTGTACCCTGCTCTTCGAGAACCGCCATAGTGATGGGAATAGTGGGATTTTATGGGGGCGTAAGGTTGGCACTTTCTGTTTTTGTTACCTTATTTGCGGCGGGTTTGATCTGGGCTTTTGGAATAAAAAGACTTATCCATGTGAAGAGTGAGCCCCTGCTCTTGGAATTGCCCCCCTATAGAAAACCCCTGCTTAAAAATGTATTTGCCAAATCCTGGATCAGAATGAAGGACTTTGTATATATAGTCATACCTTTATTGATACTCGGAGGAATAGCACTTGGAATTTTGGATATGTTGGGTTTTACCAACATCATAGTAAAACCACTTTCACCGATCACCACCACCTGGTTGGGTTTACCCGCTGTAAGCATTATTCCCTTGATATTTGGTTTCTTACAAAAAGATTTAACCGGGGGAATGTTGGTCTCGGTTCTGGGCGGTGAGATATCTTCGATTTTGACCCCCCTTCAAATTTATACATTTGGAATAGCTTCCACCGTTGGGATTCCATGTATAATTGCGCTGGGAATGCTTATTAAAGAATTTGGATTTAAGAGGGCAATGGGCTTAACAATAACATCGATAGCCTACGGTATTCTATTTGCCGGTTTGCTCCGGAGAATAATTTTGTTTTTTTAGAAGAGATGTTGCCGTGTTTATCCTCTACATAATCTTGCACAATTTATTTGATTTTTTTCTTGACAAATTGAAAATTTTGTGATATAATATATTGGGCATATGCTCATTATGGAGGTTTTATGGGAAGACGAAGAAGGTGTCGGTGGGTAGGGTATAGACCCGTGGCGCAGTTTTACAAACCTCGCGGGGTACCTCTTAGTTCCCTTGAGCAGGTCAGGTTGACCGTTGGCGAGTTCGAGGCGATGAGACTGTCTGATTTGAAGGGGTTGCACCAGGAGGAGGCGGCGCGGCGGATGAGGGTATCCCGCCAGACCTTTGGACGTATATTGAATGAGGCGCACAGGAAGGTCGCCGAATGTTTTGTTGAGGGCAAGGCGTTGAGCATAGAGGGTGGTAACTATGCCATTATGCAAAGGAACCTTGAGTGCAGCGACTGTGGATTCGCATGGGAGATACCCATTGAATTTCCATTACCCTCGTGTTGCCCCGAGTGTGGTAGTCCTATTATTAGAACCGGAGATAAATCGTAAAAAAGGGGGAGTGTGGAAAAGAACGAAAAATTAGAGAAGGTGCTTGCGAGAATAAAGCACAAGGTTCTCGTTTTCAGCGGTAAAGGAGGAGTTGGAAAGAGTACAATTGCCGCCAATTTGGCACTTGCCCTTGCCGATAAGAGTATGGAGATCGGGCTACTGGATGTTGATATTCACGGTCCAAATCTCGCCAAGATGCTCGGTGTTGAGAACAAGAGAATGTATACATCGGATGAGAGCACGATCCAACCCGTGATGGTCACGGAGAATCTGAAGCTGGTCTCAATGTCATTTCTCCTGCAGAGTGAAACCTCGCCCGTGATATGGAGGGGTCCGCTAAAAATGAAGGTAATTCAACAGTTTCTCCAGGATGTCGCCTGGGGAGACATCGACTGGCTTGTAGTGGATTCCCCCCCGGGTACCGGAGATGAGCCGCTATCAGTTGCCCAGTTGATTCCGGCAACGGGGGCAATAATAGTGACAACTCCTCAAGAAGTCTCGTTGCTTGACTCAAGGAAGGCGGTGAATTTCGCCAGAAAACTGAATCTAAAAATACTCGGGGTAATTGAGAACATGAGCGGACTCATTTGTCCATACTGCGGTAATGAGATTAAACTCTTTAAAGAGGGTGGAGGGGAAAGGATATCCAGGGAGATGGGTGTGCCGTTTCTTGGAAGGGTCCCGATAGAGCCAGAGATCGTTGAATCGGGTGATAGCGGGAAACCATTTATCCTGAGTAATCCGGAATGCAGGGCGTCAAAGGCATTTGCAACAATCGTGGAAAAAGTAATAGGGAGTGAGCAGTAAAGCGTAAGGCGTAAGGCGTGGAGAGTGAGAAGTGATAAGCTTGTTTCGATATTTGGTGCTTGGAGTTTTGGATTTTAGATTACAGATTTCAGCTCCAATTTGATGTTTAATTTTTGTATTTTGATGTTTGATTTAGTGAGGGTGTTTAGAAATAGGTA
>DFBT01000077.1 GCA_002366725.1 Caldifarciminota bacterium UBA3073 | reverse complement strand
AAAATTCTCGCTCCCGTTATTCTCCCACCAGGTGATGTCGTCAGCAACACAGGCGGCACCCAAAACATCCACATCGCCGTCACCGTCGAGGTCCACGGCGTAAACGCATGCGGCGCCATCAAAGCTCCCCTCGATGGTATGCCCTGTAAAATTCTCACTCCCGTCGTTCTCCCACCAGGTAATATCGTCCGCAACATCGGCGGCACCCAAAACATCCACATCGCCGTCACCGTCCAGGTCCGCGGCGTAAACGCATGCGGCGCCATCGAAGCTCCCCTCGATGGTGTGCCCTGTAAAATTCTGGCTGCCATCGTTCTCCCACCAGGTGATGTCGTCCGCAACATCGGCAGCACCCAATACATCCACATCGCCGTCACCGTCCAGGTCCGTGGCGTAAACGCATGCGGCGCCATTGAACCCCCCCTCGATGGTATGCACTGTAAAATTCTGGCTGCCATCGTTCTCCCACCAGGTGATGTCGTCCGCAACTCCGCCGGCACCTAATACATCGACATCGCCGTCACCGTCGATGTCTGTGGCGTAAACGCATGCGGCGCCATCGAAGCTCCCGTCAATGGTGTGCCTGCTCCAGTTTATCTGGGAGAATAAAGCGACGGGCATAACCAGCGATAGGAGTAAAAAGAGAATTAAACGATTCATGACTAACACCTCCCTTTTAATAGTTATGCATAATATCAACCGCCGAGTTTACAAGAATTTACCGATTTTTTAATAAACAGTGATACTTTTTAACCGCAGAGGTCATAAGGATAATATTAAATATCAAAAATCAAAATGACAACTTGCCTGACGCCTGCCTACCGGTAGGCAGGGCGGTCAGGAATCAGAATTAAAAATTGCTCTGTGCTCTCTGCGTTCTCTGCGGTTTAAAATTTCCTATGACCCAATTCTATTATAGCACTAAATGGGGGAAAAGTCAAGGGAAAAAGTCAACGGATTGAACCGATTACCTGAGGGTGGTAAGATGTAGGAAGCATGAAGTAGATAGTAAAGTGTAGGGTAAAAAACTCACCAATTAATGGATATCGTTATAAGCGAAGCAGAAGAAATCCTGAAATCTGAAAGTCTAATCCTTTTTACTTTTCTATTTGACTGCCGTTCCCGAATATGTAAATGAATGTTGTTTTAACTTGACCCACTTTCTTTGCTCGATGCCTATTAAATTACCACACTTACATCTTACTTCATCGCCATTCCTGACACTGTAATCCTCGATTATGCGCTCTTTCCAGCAATGCCACAATTTCCCTTTTCCGATCTTCAGGTATTTAAATACCTTTCTCTTACATTTAGCACACTTTACAATAATCATTTTTGCCCCATCCGACAGAGGCACTTGCTGAAATACATTATATTTTTCTTTCCATTACCAGGGCGTCTTCACCGTCGGGGTAATACCATTTTTTGGTTCCCGCCTTATAGAAACCATATTTCTCGTAGAGGGATATTGCGGGCAGATTGGATGGTCTCACTTCAAGTATTGCCTTTTTCTTATTCAAACTCGCCCCGAAATGCAAAAGGTGGGAGAGAATTTCACTTCCTACTCCCCGACGCCTATACCCCCTCCTCACCGCTATATTGGCTATATGGATTACATCCATCCGTAATAGAGTTAAAGCGTAGCCGATTATTTCATCTAACTCATAAACGATTGAGTGAGAGTTGGAAGCAGATAGAATGCTCAGGAACATATTTCTCGTCCAGGGTATCTTAAAGCACTCTCTCTCTATCTCTAATACGGAATCGATGTCCTCAAAACTCATTTCACGAATGCATTCCTTCATTCTTTATACCAATACTCTTTATTGACGGGAAAACTCGCCGGCTTATTTCATCAAATTATAAGTGAGTACAAATCCGGCAATTGCGGTGAGATTTGGTATCATCGTTAATGTTTTTTCGTCTCTGACCTCGAATAAAACATTTAAACCCGTTCCAAACAATGCACCCAGATAAGCACCCGTATAAGCGAGTATCCCATTTCCCCTGGAAAAATGCCTTTCCCCGTTTATGCGGTCCATAATGGCAGCTCCGGCAATATTGCCGAGCATCGCCCCTCCAATATATGAGTCATCATCTTCAATACCCAACTGGAATAACAGGTCACAGGTTGTGGCTGCACCGAGAAGCCCCGCCGTCGTAATGATTTCACCGTCCGCCGGTGTGTATTCTCGAATGCTCGCAATTTTGTAGCCAATGAACTGGGACGGGAGCCTCGTGCCGAGTGCCAGAAGTGCCCTCCCCGAGTGCGATTTCACATCAAAGAGTTCTCCGAAACCGAGTCCGTACAGGTATCCCTCACCCGCAGACAGAACGGAGTACTCCGCCTCTCCGGCTGTTATGTCGAACTTGTCTGCCAGGGAGAAACCCCCGATATTTTCAAGGAGGCTCATTCCCACAGGTAAGACAAGTGAGCCCTGCTCACCGGCAATATCGAAAATGCTATTTAAACAATAGCCATCTGCTATTCCGAGATATGCCCCTCCAAGACTGCCAATTGCGTGGGTACTCGTAACGGGTCTCATCTTGGTCGCCGACAACCCACCTATCAAGACGGCGAGGGGCAATGTCATTTCTGATGCAATGATAACCTTACCATCTGTGACGCCCAATGCCCGTGGAATTGCCCACCCATACCAACCGAGTGTGAAAAACGCCTCCCCAACCGCCCAGGATCCACGGGCTTCCTGGTTTATCCTTTTAGATGGAAATTGCCTTTCTATAAAGCCTGCAAATGTACATACGAAATCTTTTATGCCACTTATTATCTCGGGTTCGGACTCACACTTTAATTCTCTGCGAAGGACAACCTCTCCCTTTTTGGCGGATACCACTGCCAGTTTCATAAGAAAGACATTGGGAAGTTTCTCTAACCATCCGGTGAGTACATATGTTGCCTTGAGGTCTTTCCCCATCTTCTTCAGGGCTAAAATATCTGTAATTTCACCATCCTCCCAGATATTTTCTACAGCCTTTTTTTTGCCCTGAATTATAAAGAGTTCATAGTGTGCCGCAAGCTCACCCACCAAAAAATTTGTGTACAGCTCTATTTTTGGTTCCGGGATATCACCGGATGCCTCGAAATAGGAAACAGCAACCCCTTCTTCTCCAAAGAGAGATAATACAAAGAGCAGTCCGGAAATAGCAAATAATTTATTCATCCTTTCTCCTTTTTAAACCCTACCACTATATTTCCTGTTCATATATAATAGAAAGAGCGACGCTATACTACTTACCTTAACCTTTGAATCAGAGACACTCCAATGCTGCCAACATCGACTTATATGTAATAAGAAGACCCAATTCTATTATAGCACTTAATTGAGGGAAAGTCAAGAAAAAATTGGACGCACCTGCCTGCCGGTAGGCAGGGATTTACGCCGATTAACCATGATTTCTTTATTTTTGTGGTTGTCAGGGGTAATGTCATTGCGAGGGATGTCATTGCGAGGAATGTCATTGCTCGCCCTGTTAGATGCAAAGCTATCTAACAGNNTCTTCATCTGACACATACTCGAGATTATGACTTGTCGTATAGTTTCCTATACGATCAAGAAAAAATAACAGGGACTTGCCTGCCTGACTGTAGGCAGGTAAGAGAATTTTAAGAGACAGTAAGATGGAGGTAAGATGGGGTCAGGCTCAACTATTTGCATTAGAAAAAAATCTAATGTCGAGTTTTAAATATAGGGGGGCTTGGAAGCCCCCTTATATTATTTACCCAGTATGGTCAGACTATGCTTATTTCTTCTTTGGTGGCAGGAATTCGGATGAAATTCTTTCTTTTGCAGGAGGATTGTAATCACTAAATATACCGTCTGGCATAGTGATAGTTACCGCATACCACCAGTCATCAGTCTGATTGAGATGAGGCCCAACTATAGTTCTTTCAATTTGATTGGCTTGCTCCTCGTTCAAGAGAATGTGAAGCGTTGGTGTGGTTGGTCCCTCACCAGCATCGTCGTAATAATGCACTTTTACATTATAGTCACCGGGAGTAGAATCTACCGCTGACTGACTCAGATAGAAATTCTCAGGTCCCCAGCCTTCGGTATCATCGACATCCAGCCAGCCTCCTATCGCAGTCTGCATATGGCTATACCAGCACCATTCTCCAGTGGGGTCCTGAACATGTAGGTCAACATCGTTATGTGGCCCAACATCCCAAGTAAGGGTAATTTTCATCCCAACGGCTTCAAAAATCCCATAGACTGTTACCTCATCATATCCAAGTCCACCATCGTTATACGCCTCAACACGAATGGTATTAGGTCCACGCCGAAGGATTATCGGTGTTCCTTCAAGATTCCCCTGAAAGACACTGATAGTCTGACTGTTTTCATTCACAATAAGCGTTGCATGTTCGATAGTCGGATCTGATACTGTCCCCTCAAGATAAACAACATGCTCCGTTGTGCTGTCACCATCCTCGGGAGAGGTGATATTAACCACGGGTGCACCGGTATCAGTTGGGACGATAAAACCTGCTGTTGGCTGGCCATAGCTATCAATGTTATCAAGGAAATCGACACCCTTTGTATAAAGACGATCTTGATTCACATCAATGATAACATCATACTTTCCTGAGGTCAGTACTGCCGGCCAGATAAGGGTACGACCCTGGTTCAAACAACCACTCTGTGGTGTATCCATCTCGTATCCTTCTGTAACATCGTGAAGTGAATCCCCGCCATTCCAACAGCCCTTATGAATGGTCACATATTTGTATATTCCAATATACTCCCAGGCTGGGCACCTGAGTCTGGGATTAAGAGAGGCATAAACATCGTCTACAGAGCGGAAAATATCCTTGTAATTCTCATTAGCATCACAGGCAATCTGAACCTGAAAATCGATACCAGAGCCCGTCTCCTGGACCATAAAACCTATCGGGATATACGAGTCAACAAGATCACCCTCATTAAATGTACCACTCTGATCAATATCAGCAACAACATCATAGGCACTAGCCAGTCCAGGACTTGCCCATATCTCTTGGAAGAACTCTCCATCGGCACCAACTGTCACTGTCTCTTTTCCGCCAGAGACATCCGTGAGAAACATACCTTCTGACCAGTTGTTCTGGTCGTCGACCACATAAACATCAATTATGTCATCTGGAGTTAGATTCTTCCCTTTGGCATAGACCGAGTGCTGCCCAACAAGAAAAGAGTTACAGGCATATCCCTGATTATCGGCGGCATAAACCACGGGTTGGGTTAGATCCACAGGAAAACTTAAGTCGGCAACGGAATTACCATCAAGATCGGTAACAATAAGTGTATAATCGCCATCTGTTACAGAGGATTTCGTGCCAAAGGGGAGTCCTAAATCGTAACCAATCGCCGTAAGGGGCAATTCTCCATCCTGATTCGTAGTCAGACGAGCCATACTCACGGTATTGCCAGATCCATCTTCGAGATTTATGTTGTACTGGGTCCTGGCAGTAAGTCCAGTCAGTCTCCAAAACGCAGTTTCCCCACCTTTCAGGGAACTTACCTCCTCCCCCCTGGAGTTATAAAGTAATGTTTCTCCACCTGTTGGTCCTGTTCCTTCCTCCTTGCCACATCCATAGGTAAGGACCATAACCCCTATAACCAGAGCCAGCAATAACTTGTAGGCACTGCCTTTTTCTCTCATGGTTTCACCCCCTCAAGAATTTATGTGAAGGATTTAAACAAACTTTCCAGACAACCCCATATCTTACCACTTAACATCACCACCTCCTTTCATCATCTCAATCTAACTTTTTAAAAGTATATCACACAAATCAACAAATGTCAAGTTTTTTTTGAAAGTGCTGGAAAATCTCTTTCTTCACTTTTCTCTTCCTTTGAAGAAAAGCCAATTCTTGTTGCTCTCACTTTTTTTGAGGCGGATAAGGACATATTTGCCCTTCAGTTTTCTGCCGAATATGTGTACCACAATTTTATCGTCAGTCCATTCGTCTTCCCTATATGTGCCGTTGTCCCATATCCTCACAGAACCTGCGCCGTAGTTGCCCTCGGGTATTTCACCCTCAAAAGTTGCATATTCGAGTGGGTGGTCTTCAACCTCTATAGCGAGGCGTCGGACCCCGGGTTCTGTGGGCGGCACCTTGGTTACCGCCCAGCTTTTGAGAACATCGTCATGTTCCAGACGCAAGTCCCAATGTAGTTTGGTGGCATCATGCTCCTGGATTACATATATGGGACACTCATAGCCTTCAGGTGCATCTTCTCTCATTTTGCCGTTTATTTACCACAACTCCCCAATCAAGGTCAAGAACTCCTCCGGTCGAGATGTGCTCAGTAAAACTGAGTACCCTTCTTTCGAAGGTATGTAAATCACCTTTGATGGGTTTGTCACAAATAGTAAAGCCTTATCTCCATTCCTCAATTTGAACCAACCAGCATTATAACCCGGCAGACCAATTCCATTCGTTCTGAGCTTTGGTCGATACTCTCCATCGGCGTTCAGGTCCAGAATTTTTGCATCTTCTCTAATCAAGGAACTCTTTGGGATAAATCTTCTGTAAATCCCCCCTCTTATTTGCAAACCCCCGTCGGTTAATTCAAACTTTGTGTTCCTCGCCCAATATCCAATAAAACCGAAAAGGGCAAGGAAAATAAGGAGGAATATCACAATTCCAAAAATGACCCAGAGGGATGCGGCAGAGGATGGAACGATCGGAAAAACTTCACCAACCATCTTACCTCCTCGGTGTTTGGTTATCGGTAATCGGTTATGGGTATATAAAGTCTCATGTCTGTAGTCTGCCTGCCCCGTAGGAGCGAAGCGACTTTACGGGGTGGTCTGTAGTCTGTTGTCCTATTTCGTGAGCTTCGTGTTCTTTGTGGGCTGAAAAGCAATGCAAAATTGACAACAGGCGAGGTCAGACTATAGCACGGATGGGATTCGTACCTACAACTGAACAGGCTTGTCCTGTCGAAAAGTCAAAAAAGTAGTCTCAAAAGTTATGGCTACCAGCTCTAAAAGGTGTCATTGCGAGCCGAAGCCCTGAGCCGAAGCTCCGAGCGAAGCGAAGAGGCAGCGAAGGGGCTGCGAAGCAATCTAATTCCCGAGCATACGAACAGGACTTATCCCTACTTGCTAATTCCATAAAATGAGATTGCTTNNCAATGACATCCCTCGCAATGACATACGGAATTATAGTTTTTGCACAGTCTCTAAAGCCTGCGGCTACCAGTGCGAGATTTTTTCAGTAATCCCGTTATTGGGCTTTTTGGGGGCGGAGATTTTACCATTTACCGGTACGCAGATATTCATCGATCGAGCGTGCTGCCACTCGACCCGCACCCATTGCGAGAATAACGGTCGCAGCACCCGTTGCAATATCGCCACCCGCCCAAACTCTTATATAAGAACTCTTGCCCGTTGCCGGATCCACTATTATATTTCCGTGTCGCCCCACTTCGAGCCCTTTAATTGATTGTGGTATAAGCGGATTGGGTGACTGGCCGATAGCCACCACCACGGCATCAACGGGTATTTTGAAATTTGAGCCTTCGATGGGTATTGGTCGTCTTCTGCCGGATGCATCCGGCTCGCCGAGCCTCATCTTTATGCATTCCATTTCTTTCACCCAACCATTCTCGTCCGCATAATAACGAACGGGTAGGTTAAGAAGGTGAAATTCCACTCCCTCGTCTTCGGCGTGTGCAATTTCTTCATTCCTCGCCGGCATCTCTTTTTTCGACCTGCGATAAATTACCATCGAGTGCTCGGCACCCAACCTCAACGCAGTCCTCGCCGAATCTATAGTAACATTACCACCACCTATTACAGCCACTCTTTTACCTTTTATAATTGGTGTATCGTATTTGGGAAATAGATATGCGCGCATGAGGTTCGAGCGTGTCAAATATTCATTTGCGGAGTAAATCCCATTGTAATTTTCACCCGGGATATTCATAAACCAGGGTAGCCCAGCACCGGTACCCACAAAAACTGCATCAAACTCACCTAAAAGTTCCTCAACCGTTTCGGTCCTTCCAACGACAAAAGAAGTTACAAGTTTTGCACCGAGTTTCCGGATATAATTGACTTCGCGCTCGACAATTTTCTTGGGCAACCTGAACTCCGGGATACCATACATCAACACACCACCTGGTTTATGGAGGGCTTCAAAAATTACAACCTCATGTCCAAGTTTTGCCAGATCACCGGCAACCGTAAGTCCCGCCGGACCCGCCCCGACAACTGCAACCTTTTTACCGGTTGGGGTCGGTCTCGGTGGTATTTCGAGTTTGCCCTGTTCGGCCTCCCAGTCCGCTATAAACCTTTCAAGTCTGCCTATTGCAACCGGTTCGGAATTTTTAATCTTGCCAACAATGCAGCATTTTTCGCATTGCTCCTCCTGTGGACACACCCTGCCACAAATTGCGGGCAATGCGTTGTTCCCCTTCATTATTTTAATCGCTTTTCTGAAATCACCCTCGGCAATTGCCTTTATAAAACCCGGTATATCGATCTCAACCGGGCAACCCTCTACACACGGTCTCTTTTTGCATCCAAGGCACCTTTTTGCCTCCTCGATCGCCTCCTCCGGACTATAACCATAAGGCACTTCGTTGAAATTCTTAATCCGTTCTTTCGGTGGTTGTTCTCTCATTATAACCTTTTTGGGCGCCGGTCTCGGCATACTATACCTCCAGTGTTAATATATGACAGGTAAGCGTTTCTTTGACACCTTTAATTCCCGGAACCTCCTTTGAAACGAGCTTGGTCAAAGCAGTTTCATGAGATACTTCGGCCGTTGCGACTATATCGTAAGGTCCGGTAACAGCATCAAAATGCTTGACCGATTTGATCTTTTGTAATTCATTTATTACACTAAACAACTGGTTTGGTTCAACCTTCATTAAGATATACACTCGAACCATCATTTCCCCCTTTTAGATTGTATGTAGGATTCTAAAGCCAGTTTTTCCTCCCTTTTATACATTGCCTGCCTTTTCATCAGCAAATCAAAATCAACAAGATGGCCGTCAAACTCCGGTCCGTCCACACACGCAAATTTCGTTTCACCTCCGACCTCGACTCGACAACAGCCACACATACCGGTTCCATCAACCATAATGGGATTCAAGCTTACTATCGTTTTAATATTTTGCGGTCGTGTGACTTCCGAAACCACCTTCATCATAATAGCGGGCCCAATTGCCCAGACACGGGCAATCTTGTAGTCCTCCCCTATCAAACGACTCAACTCATCCGATACAAATCCCTTTCTTCCGTAAGACCCGTCATCAGTTGTTATATATAGTTCATCTGTTATTTCTTCAAATTCTTTTTCCAGTATGAGAAGCTCTTTAGTTCGCGCACCCAATATTCCTATAACTTTATTGCCCTCTTCCTTCAAAGCCTTTGTAATGGGGTAAAGAGGTGCAATACCCACTCCGCCGCCAATACAAACCACCGTACCGTAATGTTCAATTTCAGTGGGCTTCCCAAGGGGACCGACAACATCCTGCAATCTATCGCCTTCTTTGAATGTGCCAAGTTGCATGGTTGATTTACCAACCTCCTGAAAAATGATCGTTATTGTGCCTTTGACTTTGTTCGTATCGGCAATTGTCAGTGGTATGCGTTCACCGTTTTCACTGTGGATTATAACGATAAATTGACCCGGCACCGCCTTTCTCGCAATATTTGGTTGCTTAATTTCAAATAATTTATTCAGGGGTGCCAGTTCTTCCTTTCGGATAATCTTATTGCTCTCTTTTTTCAAAATCTCCATGGTTCTCCCTTGTTATTGGGTACAATAAAAGCAGTGGCTAACCACTCCCGGTCTGACCTAATATCATACTGGGCAGAAGTTAATGTCTCGTTTATCCTCCTTAATTGATACTTTAAGCCAATTTTCTGCTGGAACCAACGGGTAGGCATAATTCTCACTGTATATATAGCAAGGGTTATATGCCTTATTGAAATTAAGAATCCATCTTCCATTTATGGTGCAAGCTCTTAAATCAATATCAAGATACCGATCTGCTCAGAAATTTCCATCATAATTTCAGCTCCTTAATTGGTTCTATCTTTCGAGGTTCACTTAACCTAAAGCTCAGAATGAAACCAACTAAGACAGTTAATATCGTCATTATAAATAAAAAATTATATGATATATGCTGAACTATCAATCCACCAATTAAGGGAAACACCACCACGGGAAGCCTTAAAGTTCCTCTTAGACTTATATAAGTGGGTCGATCTTTTGTTGGTGCAATATCAAGCAGGAAGTTTGTATTCCCGATTATCTGACCTGTTATTGAAAAGCCAATTAATACAAACAGGGAAATAAACAATGCCGAGAGATGAGTGGGTGTCAGCAGTGCAATTAAAGGAACCATCAAACCCAAGAATATACTTATTTGAATAACCTTTTTATTGCCTGTAAAATCGGATAGATGAGCCCAAAGTATATTAGATAATACACTGCCTAACATTTGTGCCGAAAGAAATATGCCTACCATACCCAATCTAACCCCCAAAACATCCTTAGCGTAAAGAACATAAAATGGCAAAGCTAAACCCATGGCTCCAGCAAGTATTTGAACTATCAGGAATAACTTGTAATTATTGTCAAATTTCAGTATATGGTATGCCTTTTTCATAAATTCTCCAAAACTCAATGCTCTTTTATGCACCTCCTCGATGGGCTCCTTAACTGAACCTAAAGCAATGTAAGAAATGCTAATGAGTATAAAAGAAAATAAAAAAAGCAATGCATAATTATTGGGGAAAAATATCCCCTTATTACCCAGTATGGCTTTGACAATAAGTCCTGAGCCAATAGCTATAATACCTCCGAATAGTTGACGATACCCAAAAAACCTTCCTCGCAAAGTGGAAGGTATAGCCTTTCCCCATATATCATAAAATGGTATCACTGCTATCCCACCCATAAAAGTGAACAGGGTAAGAAAGAAGAATAATGAAAGAATGATTCCCAATGGGTGAGATCTACCAAACAAATAAGTAATCAGCGCCAGAAGCCCCCAGCATAATGCTCGAATAATAATCGCCACCGCCAAGACAGGCTTCTTGTGAGCTTTATTTTCTAACTTACTGGCTACAAACAATTGAGGTAGAATACTTCCAATGCCACCAAATTTACTCATTATAGTAGAGGATAATCCTACAAGGGTTTTTGAACTAGTAAGATTACTTAAAAACACGGGCAAAACCGTGCTGGGCTCACTAAAAGCTAAGCCACCAGTATAGAATATACCATGAAGTAGGCCCATGGCAAAATTCCATTTTAGTTTATTGCTCTTAGCCTTCGATACCATCGGTATTTTGTCTTTTTGAATGTTCATCTATGGTTATAATTTCTCTTTTTTTCTTTGAAATTTAAAATGTAATCCTCATCATAGTTATCATCGTGCATGGACTTTTCAAAAGATTTCTTTTATGTAAAATTATCTTTTAATCTTGATTTGTTAAATTGGCTACAAATTCTTGGCTGTCTCATAGGCGTCTCTAATCGCATCCTGAGCATTGCCTATTTGCCTGGCATCACCGACCACATAAACTGGAATCTTGTTTTTTAAATCTCTCTCAAGAGGATTATAACTTTCCATACCAGTAGAAACCACTATTATATCTATATCTTCAAATTGAATATCCTCTCCATTTCTCTCTGCAAAAACAGTTTTCCCTTCTATCTTTTTAATGTGTGTATGGTCACTAAAAACAGTCCCTTTCTCATTCATCATCTTGAGGGAAAGTGCCTTTGCAATCATTTCCATATCTTCGCCAAAGTCCGTCGTCCGTTTAACAATAATTATTTTATTGTCTCTTGGTATCAAGGCAGTTGCAATATCAACGCCGATTAGCCCTCCGCCAATAATAAGTATTCTTTTATTTTCTGGTAAATTTTCTTCCAGCAAAATATCTGCCCAATAACATTTATCTAATCCTGAAATTGGTGGCACAGATGGTCTGGAGCCTGTCGCTAATATCACCCCATCATATTGGGATATAATATCTGACTTTGCAGCCTTCTTAAAAATTATATTCACACCTTTATTTTTCAATTCCTCAACGAAGTATGGGATTAACCGTGCCATTGATTTCTTATTGGGAGTTAAGGGAGCTAAGTTAAATTGTCCTCCCAGTTTATCTTTTTCGTAAAGATCAACACTATGCCCTCTCCTTTTCAAGGTTATTGCGCCTTCCATTCCTGCTAAGCCCCCTCCAACAACAGCGTATTGTTTAGGTCGTTTCGCAATTTTAAAAACCTCGGTTTCCCTGCCTACCTCTGGATTCACAAGACATTGAAGCCCCTGCCCTGATCTTACCCCACCAAGACAACCTTCGACACAAGCTAAACAGGGTTTTATCGGTTCCTTCTCTTCACCAAAATATTTCCCTACAAAGTCTGGGTCTGCGACCAAACCTCTCCCAATAGCAATGTAATCAGCCAGATACTTCTCCCTTACCTTTTTAATGTCCTCAACAGTATTTATTCTCCCAACAAAAATTACAGGGAGGTCTATATTTTCTCTGATTTCCTTTGCCATTTCCCATGTTTTCCCCTTTGGAATAAACATGTGCTGGAAAAACCAAGGAGGTGTTGAACATACAGTACCAGCAGACACATGTATTGCCGCAACTCCGTTTTTCTCCAGTATCCTGGAGAAAGTAATCATCTCAGGTAACCTTATCCCATTGGATAACATTTCATCGCCACTTATTCTGACAATTATTGGCAAATCTATAGATTTTCTAACTGCCTGTAAAACCTCTAAAGGAAATCTTATTCTATTCTCAAAATCTCCACCATACTCATCTTTTCTATCGTTAACAAAAGGTGAAATAAACTGAGCCAATAGATAGCCATGACCAAATTGCAGTTCTATAATGTCGAAATTAGCTTTCTGGGCTCTTGCGGCAGCAGCAATAAAAAGATTTATTGCCTTATCTATATCCTCACGATTCATTCTTTTTGGAATTGCCCCTCCATTTTCACAAGGTTTATCTGTAGAGGATACAAAATAGTTGCGAGGAATTTTAGGATTTGCCATTCTACCAGGGTGATTAAGATGAGCAATGACTTTTGCCCCCGATTTATGAATAGACGCAACTAATTTTTGTAATCCTTTTATTTTTTTATCATTGTCGATCCCCAATTGCGTGGGGATTTCTCGTAATCCCTTATCCATGTAGAGCGGTTCAATAGTAACCGCACCTAAATAACAGCTTCTCGCAGTATAAAAGGCAATATGCCTGTTGTTAACACCCCCATCTCCGTCGCTATACCCTAATTTTATAGGAGCAAATATAAATGGATTCTTTAATTCAATCATTTTTCTGCCTCCCTTTTAGTTCCCTGGCAAGTTTATAGATTCCATCGGTATATTGGGGCTCAACCACTAAACGGAAATCTCCTCATCCTCCTCCACTGGCTGATATGTTGCATCATCAGTATACGGAGTTCGTATAACTCCAATTTGCTTCAACTTAAACCTCAATTGTGTCATAATACTTTTACCGCCTTGAGTAATCGTATATAATTGCTGAAGAAAAGATGTTCCCTGAAATCATTGAACCCTTGCAGGCGCAGTATCTTTTTCCATTCCCTTTCAATAAAATCAAATGCATAAACACATTCTATATGCTTAAAAGCTATCCTTAAATAAAAAGGTATTTCATTCAGTAAGAACTCATTGTAGTCTAAAATAAAAAACTCACCACCTTTTTCTAATGCCTTAAAGGCATTCCCAATAATATGGTTCCTGGCTTTCTGAGGAAATCCATGCAACACAAAAGAGATGAAGACCTTATCAAAATAACTTTCATAAGTCAAATCCTGCTCGACTCTTGCATTAATGACTTTAATATTAGAGAAATTTGCACAATTCTTTCTAAATTGAGATATCATCTCTTTGGATATATCTATCCCTATAAGCTCCCCTCCTGGCAAAAGATACCTCGCCATCAAACAAGCATTCCTACCCGTTCCTGCCCCTAAATCGAGAATTTTGTCAGCTGGTCTGATTTCCATTAGTCGTATAGCTTTGTGAATCATAGAAGAATATCTCCCAAATGTTGTCATATCTAATAACAAATCATAATGTTTTGCCATAAATCCGCTGACTTCAACCTTTGATTCTGGATAATAAGCACACATGCGTCCTCCTACGATCTTCGTGCCATATACCGCCTGATGACCTATCCAGTTACCCTCTAAAATTAAAGTGATCTATCCATCTAACCGGGTAAACATTGCAGCTGATAGCCCAGTAGCTCCACCACCAACAATAATTACATCTTTTTTAACTTGTTTTTATACCTCTTTCAACATTTTTAAGTGAATAATTCTTCTCACCCGCCTTTATAGGTACCTTAAGCCAGTTCTCTGATGGTACAAAAGGACAGGCATAATTCTCACTGTACGCACACCAGGGGTTATATGCCTTATTGAAATCAAGAATCCATCTTCCATTTGTGGTGCAAGCTCTTAAATCAAGATCAAGATACCTACCTGCCCCATATGTTTCTTTGCCACTTGTAGCATCTCGAAAGGGAACGAATAATTGTTCTTCTTCAGGAACACCCTTATAAGCCTGAAGGACACACTTTTCATTTCCAACATTGAAGCGAAATTCACCCCATCTCAGGAACCGTTTGATATCTCCTTTGGTATCTTCGATTTGCATCGTTTTTTTATTACTATGTTCATACAGTTCAAGTTCAAATCTGAAATTTGGATCTATGGGATAGTACCTAAGTCCCCTGAATTCCGGTCTTTCATCTGGTGGAATTGGAGACTGCCAATGTGCCGCAAAAAATCTGTCCTTCTCCTTACGTTCTTGCTCAAGTCTCACTCTCCATTTATATACTTCTGTCACACCCATCTCCTTTTTTACTTTTTGTAAAATTTAAAATATAACCCATGTTATAGTTATCATCATGTATAAGCTTTTTATAAAACTGCCCTTCAAAATTAAATTTTGCACTTTCTATCTCTTTTATAACATCTTCTAATTGCATATCTGATAGATTCCATAAAGGTTCGTCCAATTTATTGTGCTTTGGATAGACTGAAAGAAGAGCATCATTCTTTAAAACCCTGTAAAATTCGTTATATATTTTATTTCTTTCCATGACATCCATATAATGTAGAATATCATAAAGCAAAATTACATCAACGGACTCATTCTTCAGATTAATTTTTAACTCTACTGATTGAGTATGCATTGTCACTATGTTTTTTAGGTCTTCTCTCTTTGCTATTTCCATAAGCTCATTTAGAGACTTTATATCATTATCCACTGCATATACCTTGCCTTTCTTACCCACCACCTTTGCCGCTGGAATTGCATAATGACCGACACTACACCCAAAATCCAATACGATTTGTCCTTCTTTGATGCCAATGTTCCTTAGAAATGCCATTCCATTTTTGTCTAACCATTCTTTTACATCTGTTTCCATCGCCTATCTTCTGCCTCCTGAGAATAGTGCAATTTCATATAATGTTTTGCGGATAAAAGAAGTCGCCAAAGGCAATTTGGGGGAATATTGGAGTCAGACCTGAAACAAGAATCTAAAACAGATTTATCCTTTCCATCAATCCCTTATACGGTTGATGAAAGTTTCATAAGATATGATACCGTTGTTGGAAAAAATCAGGGTCAGGTCTTCATTTTACACTTTACTTTGCTTCAGCTTCTCCTTTGACTTCTTACTCTCCTGTTTAACGCGGATTAGACCTTGGGTAATATCTCTTAATGAGTTTTCTTCAGCAACACTTCCTATCTACAGGGAACTTGCCAGTTTGCCCTCAATTATGTCTAATGTCAAGACCTGACCCTACTCCCCCTATTTGCTCTTTGCTGCCCCTCAAAGCACATCTATCATCCTCGCCAGCACTCTCTTTCCCCTGTAATCCGGCAGAAGTATTGGAGCCCTCCTTACCTCGGGTATTCCCGCCTCTTTAAGGAGTTTTACATACCTCTTCATATGTTCCAGTGTCAGTTTACCCCCTTTCTCGCCCGATTTCACATACTCCGCAGCCGATATGCCGGATCTCCTTCCAAATACCATACAATCGAGGGTTGAATTTCCCATCAATCTGTTTTTTCCGTGCACTCCACCTGATACCTCTCCAGCCACCCAGAGTCCCTCAAGATTTGTTTTCCCCAAGGGGTCTGTTCCCACTCCCCCATTCTGGTAATGAAGTGTTGGAAATACCAAAACGGGAACCTTTGCCATATCGATCCCAAATCTGGTAAACATCCTCTTCATCCCGGGAAATGCTTTGTCTGTTGTTCCCTCACCATTTTTAATATCAATAAGCGGAGTATCGAGCCAGACCCCCCTCATACCCGTGGGGGTTATAACACCCTTATTCTTCACATAACACTCTCGTATAAATGCGGATGCCTCAACATCCCTCGGTTCAAGGGGAAATACGAATGTCTCTCCGTCTTTGTTTACCGGTTGGGCACCCATGCTCCTGAGTTTCTCAGTAAGCAGGAGACCTATTATCTGCTGTGGATATGCAGCACCTGTCGGGTGATACTGAACCGTGTCTGTATCCCTCAGTTTTGCCCCGGCGCGATAAGCAATAACCACACCATCATAGGTAGCACCATAATGATTGGTGGTCGGAAATCCCCTTATATGTAGTCTTCCAAATCCACCCGTTGCGAGTATCGTCGCAGTAGCCTTAACTATTCTATATTCACCCGTCTCAAGATTCCAGAGAACTGCACCGGTAACCCTGTTCCCGTCTGTGAGAAGCTCAATTACGGGCTCGTATTCAAGATACGCAATCCCCCTGTTTCTGAACTCATCCCTTATCACCCTGAATTCCTCGAGACCCGTGTAATCTCTGCAGGCATGCATTCTCTTTCTGCATGTGCCTCCTCCCCATCTTTCTACGAAGCTACCATCTTCTTCCCTGTCAAACATCGCACCCAATTCCGAAAGCCATTGCATTATCAATGGGGCATCTTCCGCCAATGCCCGCACAACATCGGGCTTGTTTGTAAAATGCCCTCCACCTATAACATCAATAAAATGTATGGTGGGAGAGTCATTCTCCCTATCTGCCGACTGGGTCCCACCCTGTGCCATAATTGAGTTGGAGTCACCGTGTCTCAGTTTATTCA
Organism: Caldifarciminota bacterium UBA3073; assembly: GCA_002366725.1. GTDB lineage: Bacteria > Hydrothermota > UBA3073 > UBA3073 > UBA3073 > UBA3073. The sequence goes on along the minus strand of DFBT01000077.1, from coordinate 864 downwards.
CAAGAAGGATATTCTCCTTTGGGATACCCCGATCGTTAGCCCACACGGCTGCGGTCGTTCCAGCGAGACCACCTCCTATTATCAGCATATCGGTGGTATAATCGGGCTTTTTAAGGTCTATCTCCCCCGCTTCTATAAGGGGATATGCCTCAAGGAGGTCAACGACCTCATTCGGTGCAATATCTCCCTTGTTCTGTCCAACTTTAATCTCGCTTTTTCCACCCGGTGCAAAGTCGGGGTGAAGCTTCAGAACCTCTTCTCGCTCCTCCATAGTCATTGCCTTTGGAGTGTAATCCTTTCTCTTTGGCCTCGTCTTCTCCACCACTTTTATCAGCTCATACATATGTTCCGGGTAACCCTCAATGAATTTTAATTCTGCCATTTTTTCCTCCCTCAACAAAGATAGTCATTAGGTTATTTACTTTCAGCCTCTCAAAGACCTAATAATAAAACTAATGGCTTACTTTTGACATTGGTAATTGGAAATTTGGTATCTCAATCTTTTTCTCTCTCTCTTTCAGCATACAATTTTCTAAGCTCTTCCTCCGTAGCCCCCACAAGTTTCTCAAAACCTTTGTCGTATTTTCCCTCTTTTATCTCCTTCACCCTTTTTTTTAAATTCTCTATCTCTTTATACCCATATCGCCCGTACATTCTTCTCGCCAACTGGGCTACATGATATTGCACGATCTCCGCCGGGCATCTCATCGCACAGAGACCACACTGGATGCATTCGAAAGAATCCTGTGCGACTGCGGTAAAATCGCCCCTGATTGCAGCCTGAACATAGTCCATAACCTCCAGGTCCTGGGGACACGCTTTAGTGCAGGTATTACAGGACAAACATCTCGCGAGTTCGGGATA
>DFBT01000114.1:11889-17102 GCA_002366725.1 Caldifarciminota bacterium UBA3073 | reverse complement strand
GGAAAGAAGTGACTTGAGCGAGGAAAGGTATGTGCTTATACCAAAAGACGGACCGAACCTAAATTCTCTCTTCGGCTTTGGGTATATCACGACCTCCCTCTTTTTTATTCCCGCCATCTCTTGTGCCTCATCCAGTGCGTCAAGCATCCCCCCCACTTTGTCAACGAGGCCGACCCTCTTTCCACTCGTACCGCTCCATATCCTTCCCTCTCCGATGGAATGTATATATTCCCTCGTCGTGTCCCTTCCGGATGCGACCGCACTTGTAAACCTGTCATACCACCACTTCACGGATTTTTTTATCTTCTCGCGCTCGTAATCATCCCACCTATGGATGTCAGAGAGTATATCTGCATGCTCACCTAATTTTACTATGTCCCACGATATTCCAATCTTGTCATACAACCCCTTAAGAAGAAAGCCTGGCCATATAACGCCGATCGAACCCGTAAGTGTGGCATTATCTGCATATATCTTGTCTCCGTATATGGATATAAAGTATCCACCGGAACCTGCAACTCCACCCATAGACACGATGACAGGCTTCTTCTCTCCTATATTCTTGAGGGCGTTTGCAATGAGTTCCGATGCAAGTGCATCTCCCCCACCCGAGTTCACCCTGAATACGACCGCCTTTATATCCTCATCATTCTTTATGCCCTCGAGTGTCTTTACCATGTCATCGGAACCCATATATCCCCTCGATGATTTACCCTGTATGATATTCCCCTCCGCCACAACGAGTGCTATCTTCTTTTTACCCGTTCTCCATTCTCTCATCACCACCTTCTCTTTCGCAAATTTGCCCTTCTTGCCAATGAGTGAGTCAACATCTTGCTTTTCCAATATAGTATCAACTAAACCCGCCTCCACCGCCTCCTCCCCGTCAAAGAAAATACCCTCGTCTATGAGCTTCTGGAGACTATCGGGCGAGATGTGCCTCGACTCTGCAATTACCTCTATCGTGGGATGGTATATATCACTGAGATACTCGGTAAGCTGGAGGCTATCCTCTTCTGACATATCCTCCCTCGAAAATGGCTCTGCGGCTGATTTGAACCTCCCGATTCTCTCTATCTGCGCCTCTATTCCGAGCTTATCCATCGTCCCCTTGAAGTATATCATCCTCGCAGAGACTCCCGGAATCCAGACCTCTCCCGACGGATGAAGGAATATCGAATCCGCTACAGATGAAAGATAGAGAGAGCCAAGTCCATAATAGGTTGAATATACATATATTTTTTTACCCTTTGTCTTGAAATCGAGCAGTGCATTCCTCATCTCTTCCCATTGGCTCATGCGCATCTTAGTTCTCTTTAGTTCTAACACCACGCCTTTACAGGCGTCATTTTTTGAGAGTTCTTCGATGCGGGAGAGGAGCCTGTAGAATGGCGCATCTATCTTCTCAAACAAAAATCCACTTCTCTCGAATTCTGGGTAAGAACCCCTCATCCCGAGTTCAGCAAAGGAGGGTTTGGGTTTCATGAATGTTGGGTATCTCTCGTTTGAAAGCACGATGCCGGCATCGTAACTCTCGGTCTCGTCAATTTTACCGTATTTACCACCCACTCCAAATTTACCAAAAGAGACGGAGATGCCCGCCTTCCATTCATCCTTATTTCCCCCACCCTCAATGAATATCCCGTCAAAAGGTTCTATTCTCAAACCCGCTAAATAATCCGATGAATCATTTTCTATGTCGTAATTTAAATCAAATGTAAGCGTGATCCTGTCCGTGCCGGGTCTGATACCAATACCAGATTTTAGCAAAAATCTATCGTCAACATTATCGCCCACAAACCCGAGTGAAAGAAATCGATGTGGTTTTATGGTGGCACCGATAGTGTAGCCCTTTGTCTCACCGAATCTGTATCCCGAACCCAAATACAGCCAGTCCTTTATTGGAGCTCCACCGGTGAGAATATAGTTTTTACTGTCACCCGTTATGAATGTTCCAAAACCGATAGTGCCCAGCGATAGACCGATGGTATGGGATGTATCATCTCCGTGAACGCTTCCAAGGTATGAGAACTCGAGTCCAGGTGATATTGCGATGCCCGCCGGGTTTACAAACGGCGAAAATGACCTCTGCACCGTTGCCACACTTCCGTCGAAAAGAAGTGTTACCATATTCAACAACAGGACGTATCCCAGCATAGAACCCCCTTTTTTAAGTTATGGTAATATAAAAAACGCTCTCTTATTTTTGGACACAGATATGTTAAAGTCGTTGGGTCGTTGGGTTAATGACATAATTACCTAATGACTTAATTACTGTCTTTATCTACGGATTATAACCTTAAAATGTAAAAAAGTCAAGAAAAAAAGACTCTATTTTCCCCTTGACAAATTGTCTTTTTTGGATTATAATAGAATTGGGTCAAATGACCCTATATATAAATAAGTGTTTTAAAAACATGCATACAGAAAGAGATTTCTGAAGTCTCGCTTAACGATTGTATGGCAAAGTAGATCATTTCTTCTATCTTAGATGGAAAAATTATTGGGTGTATACCTCCACTGGAGAATTTGGGATAGATGATCCCAGAATATGCATTAACCACGCCTGCCTGTCCATACGGATCCGTAGGGACCGGTAGGCAGGGATAATCACGGATAAACACAGATTATATAAGTTTTTTAAGTATACCTGATTTTCACCTTTTGGGTGAAAAGTCTGCAGGATACCTACGGAAAGGGTTTCCATTTAATTTTTGTCCATACGGCCCTACGGCTCGTATGAGATGCTGTGCATAAGTTCCTTATTTTCAAATATCTTGCCTGCGGTAGGTAGGTGATGATCTCATGAAATCTTGTCCCTATCCATACGGATCCTTTGGACGGACTTGAGATGGTTTCTTAACGCATAATTTGGGATAATAATACGAGAAGGTAGTGTCAAATAGAATATGAAAGAATATGACAAACCACAGTCATACGACCCGTATGGGAGGTCATTCACCCCGACGATACGTCGAGGGAGGGGAGGGAGAAGAATCTTTTGTAATTCCTTAATTAATAAAAATCTCTGTGTTCCCTGCCTGCCGGCAGGCAGGTCTGTGGTTAGATTTTTGACAATACTGACGAGAAGTTAAGGAGGGTATATGGAACTTAAATATACAATATTATTAGAGAAGAACGAGGATGGCGGATATACAGTAACAGTTCCGAGTCTTCCCGGATGTATTACTGAAGGGAGTACCTGGGAAGAAGCCTTTACCAATGCCCAGGAAGCAATTGAAGGGTATATTGAAACCCTGAAAGATCTTAAGAAACCTATTCCAGTTGAAGTTCCTGTTAGAATTCCAGCAGGTGTTTTATGACAAGATTACCACGAGTTACAGGAAAACAAGTAGTCAAAGTGCTGGAGAAGAAAGGCTTTACTATTATTAGAGTCAGAGGAAGTCATTACCATCTTCACCACCATAGTAAAGACATATTAGTAACAGTTCCTGTGCATGCAGGTAAAACATTAGCCCCAAAGACTCTCAAAACAATCTTAAGGCATTCCAAAATAACTCTTGAAGACTTTATAGCACTTATTTAGAGTATAAGCTGCCTGATTTTTGGGGTGTTGTGCTAAAGATTTGCTATTGAATATACGGCTAAAACCATGAAAAGCCTTTGTAGAATTGGGCTTGTAATAAATGGCTGTGGAGTGCATTACCTTGGTAATGCAAAATTATGGGACAAATGTAGTAAATGTGGCGCAAGGCTTCAGCCTTGCCAATGGAGTGATACCATCTGAAATGTAGGCATGAATTTAATTTGTACCACAGAGTTAACCTTTTTCTTGACATTCTGACTGGAAAAGAGGGTAAGAAATTTCTTGACTTTTAGAAAAAGATGTGGTATAATTTTTTGATAGATGTGAATCCGGTGATTTAGTAAGAAATATATGCCAACGATCTTGCGTGTTCATGGCTATCGGTTTTTCTTTTTTAGCAATGAAGGAGATGTACCACCGCATATTCATGTTGAATCAGCTGATAATTATGCCAAGTTCTGGTTAAATCCCGTGACTTTGGCAAAATCCGTGGGGTTCAATGCAAGGCAATTGGGAAACTTGAGAGAGATTATTGAAAAACATCGTAATTTATTTAAGGAGAGGTGGGATGAATACTTCGGCAGTTATTAAACCTATAACAGTTTTTGCCACCGATGTTCGGTTCAGTAACGAAGTAATACAAGTCTATCTGTCCGATGGCCGTGTTGTTAGCGTTCCCATCGAGTGGTTTCCTGCCTTAAGAGATGCCACTGAGGAGCAGAGAAATAAATGGCGGCTTATCGGGAGAGGGGTGGGCATCCATTGGGAAGAGATTGACGAAGATTTATTTGTGGATGGACTGTTAAAACATTAGATAATTGTCTGTCTTTCATCGTTCGGCATTTTGTAGTTCATTTATGCAGGACATTTCAACTTAACCTCGAAACGACGGGTCTTTCTTCTGGAATCTATTTTCTCCAACTTGAAGCGAGAAATGAGACTGTTGTTGAGAAAATAACCATCATTCGGTAGATCTGTCACCAGAAGCATAGAGCCCCGGTTATATCTGCTGGGGCTCTTTTTTATCTTACAAGGAACTACGCAACAGACATTACTTAAATTTTGGGAATGTCTCAAAGTGACTTGATAGCATTAAAGTCATCTGTAGTGGAGTGCCCTGCCTTGGCAGGGCATAGAGGACTAAAGTATCCTGTCACGGTTTGGCAATAGCAAGCTATTGCACTCCAATTAACTGCTTTTTCCCGGCACAACACATTTGGACAATACCTAGATTTTTTTATTCTCTAAATTCTCGTCTAAGTCTCATTTCTACCTGTCCATACGGATGCCGTGCATCGGTAGACAGGAAAGTCCCTGTTAATTCTTTTTTTAAAACAGGGAAGTTAAGAGATTTAAAGAGTTTTTTATTTCAGTGTCTCTTTAATCTTATCTCTTATATTCTCTTTCCTGCCTACCGGCAGGCAGGCAATCCCTGTTAAAAAGAAAATTTATCTCTCTTTTTCGAGAATCCTGTAGAACAGTTTTCCAAGCTCTCGCCAAAAAGTTCTTGACAAATCTCAAAAATGTATGTATAATAGAGAAGCTTGCTGTAACTTTTTTCTCCCTTTGAATAGACACAAAAATTGTGCGTAGGATAAACACATTATTGCTCTCTGTTCTCCTTACATCGTCACTCCAGGGGAGGGCTCTATCCCTGCAGGAGGCG
>DFBT01000114.1:0-11839 GCA_002366725.1 Caldifarciminota bacterium UBA3073 | reverse complement strand
CTTGACCTGAAAGCCCTCCATACAAATCTGGACTCTCTTCCCTGGGGGAAGACAATTCCACAAGAGATATTTCAGCGCTATGTACTTCCATACCGTGTCTCACAGGAGCCGTTGGAGTATTTTCGTCTGCATTACAGAAGAGAGCTCTATGGGCGGGTTAGAGACTGCCCAGATGTGAAAAGTGCTGCACTCTCCATAAACGAATGGGCATACGAACAGATGAAATACGAACCCACATCCAGATGGGACCAGTCGGCAGAGGTGACGATAAAACGGGGCATTGGGCGGTGTGAGGAGATGTCCATACTCTTTATGAAGGCATGCAGGGCTGTGGGTATCCCGGTTAGAATGGTATCTACGCCTTACTGGCCATTTACGAATTCGAACCACGCATGGGTTGAGGTGCGTACGGAAGACAAATGGCATTTCCTTGGTGGTGCCGAGATGACACCTTTAGACGGTGCGTGGTTCAGGGAAAGTGTGCGAAGAACGGCGATCGTAAAGGGTATCGCCTGGGGAGAGTTTTTGCCGAAAGACGAAATCGTCTATTATAAGGGAAACGGTTACACTGTACTCAACCTGACACCGAATTACGGCGATACAACAGGTTTATCTGTGACGGTGAGGAATTCCAACGGAGCCCCCGTAGAGAGTGCAAATATCTGGGTATCGGTTTTCAACTACTCATCTATCCGTCGTGTTGCCCACAAATACACCGATGATTCGGGAAAGGCACATATTGTTGTAGGAAAATGTGACCTCTTTGTTTCGTGTGGGAAGGACTCACTGTGGGATTACGAGATGGTGAGGCTTACGGATACTAACTCCACAACCCGGGTTTTGTTCACCCTTAAGCGAACAACAATTCCCGATACCTCGTTCTGGCTCAGGGTAAAGGGAAAAGAAACAGTTCCGCGGGATACGACTTACAAACCGTTAGAGTCGTCTTATGCAATTCACGATCTCCGTCAGGCACAACTGACCGCCGTAGACCCGGAGGTTTTGGAAGAGCTGCCCGATAGCTCATTTGAGACGCGTTTATTGAAGAATCTCAACCGCTCCCGCGGCAATCGAGAAACCCTTCTGAAATTCTGGAGAGGGTACGAGGAGAACCGCGATCTTCTCCTATCGCTGTGGGATGTTATGCACACAAAAGACCTCATCGCATCAGACAGCTCACTTATGCAAGAAATCATTGATGCCTCCATAAAGAGACGAAGATGTTTTGATTACTACGGGTTTCCAGATTCCCTCTTCTTCGAATATGTTGCAAATCCAAGGATTCTCTGGGAGGAGTTCGGTGTTGACTATCCCGTGCTCGAGGAGATATTCATTGAACTTGTTGGCAGACCCCAAAAAGAGGTGGCAGATGGGGTGGTGAGATACATCCGAACCAAAATTGACACCCTTAGTGACAAAAACTATTTCGGCGGAACGATGAATCCGTATCAAACACTTGCAGCGGGGACAGGGAGCTCAATAGAAAGACTGCTGCTTTTTGTGGGGGCGATGAGGGCAGTTGGAATCCCCGCCCGTATTGGCTGGGATCACAAGGGTGCCGAATACTACGACAACGACTGGGTGTCTGTAACACTCGATACTTCTGAAGAAGAGAAAACCCGGGAGGTGGTAATAGCCGCCAAATTCACCCAGAATGGAAAGAGACGCACTGATGTTCGGTATTATTATGATTTTTCAATGTGTAGATTAGAGGATGGAGTCTTCGAGGACCTCACACCACCAATGGACACCTCTCAAGGGATTGTCTTCTTCACGGTGTCTCCCGGTGAGTATTGCTTCGTCACGGGTTGGCGGGGGTCGCGCGGGAATGTCTTTGTCAGAATTCTTCCGGTTGAAGCAGAAGAAGATACCGTATTTACCGAGGTCTTATTTGGACTCCCACCCGCAGAGGCAATTTCACCGTTTGACCTCGTTGTAAGGGATTTTAATGGACTTTCACTCACCGATGTAAGGGACATCGAGGGGCACATTCCNNCGACTGGCAAAGAGGAGATGTCATCGTGGCGTTTTTTGACCCGGAAGAGGAGGCATCCATCTCGACCGCCAAAAGTCTTGCCTCAGTTAGTGATGTTCCTTTTCTTATTCTTGTAAAGGCGACCGGGAGAGCCAGGGCAGTACAATTCTGTCGTGAGAATAAACTCTCCGGTAGAATTTTCTTTGGTGGGAAGGAAGACCTCAAAAAGATACTGAATTTTCGTGAATTTCCTTCAATCCTTCTCCTGCGAGATGGAAAAGCGGTTCTCTGGACAGAGGGATTGACTCTTGAAATTGCGAATATGATAAAGCAACTACGTCATTAGTCACTGGTCATTGGTTATCCGTCATTGGTCACTGGTCATTTATCACCACTTACCCATTCAACTAATCGCTCTCAACCCACTTTCTCCTTCCTTCCTATTATGTCCTTTTAACTTGCTAACGGTTCGGCTGAGCTCGCCGAAGACTGCTAATTTTACATTGCTAATTGATAATTGAATATTTTAATGACCCAATGACCTGATAGCCTGATCGCCTATCTTTCCCCTTCCCACCTATCGGGGGTGATATAGTCTCCATATTTTTCTCTCGCCTTAACCAATCGTTCTCGCTCTCCTTTTAAAACTTCAAACAGCACGGGCGGCGTGTTGGCAACCGTGGTCTCGTAGATCTTCTTTATCCTATCGATCTTTGCCAGATTCTCCGGCACCCTTATCGTAAACTGTTTGACATAATCATCCCGGGAATAGTCCTTATTCAGCACCTCTCTGAACAGTTTTTTCAGGTCCTCATACCTCGGTATGTACCCCGTCGGTGTCTTTATTGCCCCGACCTCGTCGTGCACACGCAATTCCATCCACTTCAGCCAGACCTTCTTGTCGGTCTTCTCGTTCGTAAAATTTCCCCCTTCATCTTTCAGGAAGTAATTAACTCCAAATATCCTCGGTGGTTTTTTCATAGAACTGCCGAATTTAAGGTTCATATCTATATATTTGCCGATGGGAACAGACAGGAAGTCCAGATTTGACATGGGGTTGAATTTTCTGACACCCTCCTTACCGAGTGTAGCCGCCGTGGTCTCCGATTCGAGTGATGCACCTTTGGTTATTATTCCGTGTGTCCAGTCAAACGCCTCCAGTACGGGGACACAGGTATCTGAGTCCCTACCGCCGTAAATTACTCCGCTGAGTTCCACACCGTCGGGGTCGTGCAGTCTCGGGTCTGCATTCTTTAAGTCCTTGAGCGCCGTTGTGAATCTGGCATTCTTGTGCGAGGGGGTTATCTCATTACCCTCGGCATCCCTCTTACCGGGTGTCCATTCTCCCGAATGATTGATGCCTTTTCTGGGCATTTTGCCATCCTTTCCGATCCAATAAACGCCTTTATCCTCGGTGACGAGAACATTGGAGAATATGATCTCGTTGGGCGAATGCAATGCCTCCCATGTTATCGGGTCGTCTTTCGAGTTTATACCCATTATTATACCAAAGATTCCCGCCTCCACATTAACCGCGTACGCCTTATCGCCCCTCTTCCTGATATAAGATATGTCGTCCCCAACAATGCTCTCCTCGGGTATCATGGCGGTAGATGTCTTTCCACACAGCGACGGAAATGCTCCGGTAAAGAAAGTTTTCCTATTATTCGGGCCGTGTACGGCAACAACGAGCATGTGTTCGTTGAGCCAACCCTCCTTCTGTGCCCTGTGGATTGCCAGTCGCATGGCGGGTTTTTTGAGCCCGATCGTGTTGCCGCCGTACTGCGTGTTCACCGAATATACGATCGCTCCTTCGCAATCAATGTATATTCTGCGCTTATCGATATTCTTGCTCACCATCCTCTCGTCGAGTTCGCCCGCACTGTGGACAAATTTGAAGAATCGGGCGGAGCGACCCCGATGTTTGAACTCCTCATAACCCCGTCTGTACAGTAAATCCTCACTGTGTGCCACATAGGCAGAATCGGTGAGTTGTACACAGGGTATTGAGAACTCCGAATTGACCGGACCGAGACAGAAAAACCTTACATAGAGTTCATGTCCACTCATAATATCCTTGAGTATCTCGCGAATTTCCCTTTCACCTTTTTCCTTATCTATGGTATTCAGATTTGGGCCCAAATCAACACCGCTTCTTACAAGGAACTTCGTGCGTGCCTTATCCCTCGCCTGGTCGTAGTATCCATCAAAATGTATCGTGTGTTCCCTTATGGTAAGCCTATCCTCTTCACCATTCCTAATCGCCGCTTCTCTAACATATCGTATATCATCTGGCGAATCCGTTGCCACGAATATCCCATCGGGGTTGCACAACTCTATATAATCCGCTACAAATTCATGCATCTCGGGCTTGTCTATCGCCAGAAGTTTGCGGTAATCCTCTTCGCTTAACCTATTCTTAAGAAACTCATTTGTTTTTTCAGACATACCCGTGCCTCCTTTCTCTTTGCATATTATAATTAATTTAGTGAACCCTCCAGTAAATCAAACCTGTATTCCACAACACTTTCCCCCAACCGCTAACATTCAACATTTCACATCAAACATTTCACATCAAACATCTTGCAGCTAATTATAACACCAATTTCTAAAAAAGTCAACTTTTTTCTACTGCAGAATCTTTTTAAGCCCACAAAGTTCTTAAGAAAATTTTTTTTGATTTTTTCTTGACAAATCTTAAAAAAGGATGTATAATGCAGTTGGAAGGTATTTAAGAAGCAAAAAGATAGAGGCGTGTATTCCATATCGCTTCCAAAAAAACTTGACAAAGTGACATTTTTGTAGTATATTATATAGTAGAAAAAAATAAAGGAGGTGATACCTATGATTGTTAGATAGAGGGTTGATTTGGTAGTCGAGGGTTTAGTGGAGTGCATAGTTTTTGCGCTCCATAACGAAAGGAGGAAAGATGCAAAAGAGAACCGTGGGGCTGTGTCTCGGGATGGTAGCTGTTACTGGCCTTTTGTGGGCAGCTGATTTTAACCCGGATGGCACTATAAATGTAGGGCAGACCTTCAGGCCTGCTACCGGGGGTGAGGAGATAAGTTGCCTGCCAGAGTTCAATCCCAATGACCCCTATTACCTTGAAATCGTTGAAAAACTCCATAAGGCAAGGGAACAAGGAAATAGGGAACTTGTAAACTCTATAACATCTAAAATTCAGGAGTTTACGGGACAGAAATCTACACAGACAAGATACGAGAATATGGATAGGAATATTGTTATTCTGAAGCCAAGCTCAGAAGAAGTGCTTACAAGAGAGGAACTATCAGAACTCGCGGGAAAGTCCAAGGGCTATGAATGGGAAAATGTAGAGATTTACAATGCCAATCAATCCGGCGCGTGTTATGGAGACATTGGCAGTGCATCCAATTCAGGTGGTAGTGGAGATACACTGTATGCAGTATTTGATAGGTGGTATGATGACCCTGGTGTATGGGGGATTCAAACCTACAGGTCTACTGATGGGGGTGATTCATGGTCTATGTGGGGTGGATTTTACTACTCTGTCGCGGGTAGAGACTACCGATATCCTACACTGGCAGTAAGCAAAAGCGATACCCTTTTAATCGCCTACTATGTGGATAATGCGAGTGGTAATGATTGGGTGCGAGTTTGTAAATATAAGGATTGGACTTATGATTTTCAGATGGCATCTGATGCATCTCTAAATGTCTGCTGTCCGGACTATGCCTCGCGACCAAGGATAGTGGTTGATTATCCATATTTATCGGATTATTTCATCTATGTTGCCTACCAAATAGAACAAGGAGGCAGCTATTATCTACGGCTCGCAAGGTCAACTACCCAGAATATCTCTTACACCCAAACTACCTTAAAACTGACTGATAGTCCCTACCAGGGGTGGGACTTGATGTATGTTTATAATTATCAGGGTTCAGGTACTTACCTTTTGCATGCACGTCCCTATGGGACAGAGGTCAAATTTATGCGTTCTATTGATGACGGTACATCCTGGTCGGGGACGGGACTGGCACCTATTTCAACAGGTAGTGATGTATATTTCCCTACCATTGGTGGAGTGAATCAGACTGATAATCTATTCTGTGCATGGCAAAGTCACATAGGTGCGAATTGGGCAGTCTATGGACGTTACTCTAATGACCGTGCAGAGAGTTGGTCTTCTGATAATATATCCGTATTATGCCCTGGGGCAGGGAATGTCAATGTCCCTGTAATCCAGGAACGGACTTTTGATGATACATATTGCATTACTGCATTCCATAGGCCCGATGGCAGTTCTTGCCAGGTTCTTGTTGGTCATGCAGATATACTAAATCCTGATGTATGGGAATATGATATGGCAAGAGATACCTCTGCTTATCAGTCTTGGCCTGCTGCACCAAGGATAGTAACCCATAGTTACGGAGGGGGTTATAATCCTGTAATTGTGTGGACTGACCAGCGGGATGGTGACTATGACTGGTATTTTGGCAAAAGACTCCCTGCAAAGGATATTGCATCAACTGAGATTTACTGGCCCTTCTGGTGTAAAGTGAGCCCTGAGACAACTGCTACTCCATCTGCCAGGATAAAGAATGTTGGAGAAGTAGATGTTGCCAATGCTCCAGTTGTGTTTGAGATAACAGACAGACAGAATCCAGCTGATTCTTGGATTGATACAACTATTATCAGTTCTCTACCTGCAGGAGACTCGGTTGATGTAAATTTTGACAACTGGACTTCAGGTATTCATCCTACTTCATACGAAGCAAAGGTTTATACTCTACTTGATGGTGATATTGACCCAGGAAATGATACACTTGTGACTTATTTTTCTGCCTGTAACAGGCAACTTGAGAGTGGATGGGGAACTCCGACCCTTGATGGAATACTTGATACAGTAAGTGAATGGGGTGATGCTGGTAAAATAGATATATCAGAGACAATGGGATGGGATGGTAACCTAAACACACCGAGGAGCTGTATTCTTTATACACTTAACAATTCAGATACCCTTTATCTTGGTGTTGACTACAAGGCTGATAACTCACTTGAGGAAGGGGATGGGCTCATTTTTTACTTTGATGAGGACCATGATGGAGTATGGAATCCGGATTCATCTGAGGGTGATTATAGATTTTGGTATCCTGATTCCTCGGTCTATAGTTCATTTACATCACCAGCCTGGAGAGTAGTAGACCCTCCGGGCTTTGAGGTAGCGCCAGCACTCATAGGTGGAAGGGTGACTTACGAGGTCAAAATTCCTCTTGGGACAGAAAAGACTGATTTGACAACCATTCCTGGTGATGTTATGGGATTCTTCTGCCTTGCCTATGACAAGAGTGTGCCTGATTATGGAGGCTGGTATCCCCAGGATTGGTATCCCTGGTTTTCTCCAGAGTATATGACTGACCTCAAACTTGCTGAAGGAGTAGGTATTGAGGAATCTCAAGAGCAATTACCTGAATTTGCACTCAAGATTCTGGGCTCAAATCCCATTGGTAGCAAGGTCTTAATCTCATTCAGTATTCCAGAAAGAGCGAAAGTTAAGCTATCTGTATACGACCTATCTGGAAGACTGGTTAATCGATTAGCTGATGGTGTATTTGCCCATGGTATTCATAAGGTTGCCTGGAAGCCCGTGCTCTCAAATGGTGTATACTTTATTCGACTTGAGGGTGGCGGAAGAGAAGTCACGAAGAAGGTTGTACTCCTGAGGTAATTCAACAACAAGAGGCCGGCATAAAACAGATACATTAGATAGAAAGTGGGGAGAACTCATTCATCCCACGAGTATAGAAGATAGTTTAACCGCACACTTTCCTCCTCGCACAGGTTACAAATGGATTGGAGCAGTAACTACTGACGCCATTAAAGGAGACACACTCGTTTACTATGATGGAGTGATGAACTTTGAGATTCCTTTTGAAGTAATTTCAAGTAAATATCAAGCCGCAGAAATCAAGAGATATAATTAGATAGAAGCTAATCTAAGCTATATAAATTTATGTAAGATTTCAGCGATTTCTGCGGCTTGAATTATATGTTATCCTTCCCAACTAACAACTTGCTATTCCCCATATCAACAAGGACAGCCCAATAGATAAGTTCCCTTTTATGAAATCTCCTTTGAAAAAACTTGACAAGAGGAGAAAAATGTGATATAATCAGTTGTGTTTTTTTGTTTTTTTCTTAACCTAAATTGCCGACCATAAATCAGATAGAAAACGCCAAAAGGGGTAAGATTAGCCCGATTATGAAGATGATAGCTGAGGAAGAAGGGCTATCATCAGAATATATAAGGGAGGGCGTGTCAAACGGTATTATTGTAATCCCCTCCAACAGTAAAAAACCTCCAAAGAGATATGTTGGTATAGGTAAGGGATTACGAACCAAAGTCAATGCCAATATAGGTACATCTCCAGATATTGCTGATATAGATAAAGAGATCAGGAAGGCACATATTGCCGAGAGATACGGCGCTGATACTATTATGGATCTATCAACAGGCAGCGATCTTTCCAATATAAGAAGAAAGATAAGAGAGGAATTCGCTGGTCCACTTGGAACTGTTCCCATCTATGAGATAGCTTGCAGAAAGGCACAGATGAAGATAGATTTCAGAGAGGCGGGGGAAGATGAGATAATTGATATTATAGGCGAGCACGCAAGGGACGGGGTCGATTTCGTGACCGTGCACTGTGGGGTTACGAGAGGTGTTATAAATGCCCTTAAAAGTCAGGGCAGAGTTATGGATGTTGTATCGAGGGGAGGCTCCATGCTCGCCGCATGGATGGAATACAACGAGAAGGAAAACCCACTATATACGCACTTTGTCAGATTACTTGAAATTGCAAGGGAATACGACCTGGTTCTATCTCTCGGCGACGGGCTGCGTCCCGGTTCAATAATTGATTCGACCGATAGGCCCCAGATAGAGGAGTTGATAGTGCTTGGAGAACTGAGGGATAGGGCACTCGAGGCGGGAATTCAGGTGATGATAGAAGGTCCCGGACACATCCCCATCCAGGAAGTACAAATGAATGTAGAGATAGAGAAGAATATCTGCGGCGGCGCCCCGTTCTATGTTCTCGGCCCTATTGTGACGGACATAGCACCCGGTTACGATCATATCACATCCGCAATAGGGGGGGCACTCGCGGCAGCCCACGGAGCGGATTTCCTCTGCTATGTTACACCCGCAGAGCACATTGGACTCCCAACTGAAGAGGATGTGAAGGAGGGGGTTATCGCCACGAGGATTGCAGCACACGCCGGCGATATCGCGAAGGGATTAAGAGGAGCACGCTCTCTCGATAGAGACATATCCACGGCGAGGAGAAAACTCGACTGGAAAGAGCAGAGAAATCTTGCGATAGACCCCGGGAAGATTCCAGAAGAGAAGGGTGTCGGAACCTGCACCGTGTGCGGCAGTTACTGCGCCATAAAGATCATAGAGCAGTATGTAACCCATAAGATGGGTAAGAATATAAAAGAAACAGACTAAAGACCGAAGACATAAGACTACAGACAAAAAGGTCTTTGGTCTCTGGTCTCAAGTCTACGGTCTCTCTTTTTAATTTTATTAAGGGGGGAAAATGGCAGAAAAGAAGATGTCGGTGGAGGAGCTCCTCGCAAAGGCTAGAAAGCCCGGAGAGGATGCTATGAAGCTTCATCCTTTCTATCATGGAAAGGTGGAGGTGGTTCCAAAGTGTTGTGTGCGCGAGTTCAGTGATTTTGGAATCTGGTATACACCCGGTGTTGCACAGCCCTGCAGGGATATACAGGCACACCCCGAGAAGGTGTTCGAGCACACCAATAAAGCAAATTTTGTGGCGGTCATATCGGACGGCACGAGGGTGCTTGGGCTCGGAGATATAGGACCCGAGGCGGGTTTGCCCGTTATGGAGGGAAAGGCACTCCTCTTTAAGTATCTCGGGGGAGTCGATGCATTCCCCATATGTCTTGACACAAAAGACCCGGATAAGATAATCGAGACCGTGCTTACTCTCCAGCCCTCATTTGGTGGAATAAACCTTGAGGATATTTCCCAGCCAAAGTGTTTCTATGTCCTGGATGAACTCCGAAAAAGGGCAAGGATACCGGTCTGGCACGATGACCAGCAGGGAACAGCTGCAATAACCCTCGCCGGGCTCATCAATGCACTGAAGGTCGTGGGGAAGAAACTGAACGAAGCCAAGATCTCTATGGTCGGTGCCGGCTCAGCCAACACCGCGTGTTTGAGGGTGATGATAGCCGCCGGAGTCGCACCAGAAAATGTAATTATGTGTGATATAAATGGGATTCTCCATCCGGGAAGGACAGACTTCGCAGAGACGGACCCAAGATACACATTCTGCAGGACGACGAACGGAGAGGGAAGGTTGGGCGGAATTCCGGAGGCTATGAAGGGAGCAGATGTCTGTATTGCATACTCGAAGCCGGGACCCGGGACCATAAAACCAGAATGGGTAAAATCAATGGCAAAAGACCCTATACTGTTTACCTGTGCAAATCCAGTCCCCGAGATCTGGCCCTGGGAGGCAAAAGAAGCCGGAGCGAGGGTGGTGGCAACGGGAAGGACGGATTTTCCCAATCAGGTGAACAACTCCATCGGGTTTCCGGGTATATTCAGGGGAACGCTCGATGTTATGGCAAAGACGATAACAGATGAGATGTGCATTGCCGCGGCTTATGAACTCGCCAAATGTGCCGAAGATAGGGGAATTTCTGAGGATTATATCGTACCGAGAATGGATGAATGGGAAGTATTTCCAAGGGAGGCAGTTGCCGTTGCTATGAAGGGGATTGAGCAGGGAGTTACCAGGCTCAAACTTTCAAGAGAGGAGTTAACGAAGATCGCGGAAGAGAAGATAAAGAGGGCAAGGGAAGAGACACGCGCACTGATGAAAGAGGGGTTTATTCCTTTGCCGTAGTTCGTTGTTCGTAGTTCGTTGTTCGTAAACTGGTTATAGAACTCTACGAACACGAATCACGAACACGATACACGAAACACGATGCACGAATCACGAACCACGAGGAGAGCTTATGCAATATATTCTCGCTTTTCTACTGATGTCAGTGCCTCAGGGCTTTCTCCATCTTTCTGTAACCTCTGAGGGAAAGTATGTCGACCTCTATCTTCCCACATCACTTATCGAGTATGCGGATATGTTTACTGATGGTGGAGAGGGGATGGGCAATGTATTAAAAGAGACAGAACTTCATATGGGAGACACCCTGATGGATATGGATACGGGGGAAGAGAAGGCGCTCATGGTCGTCGTGCCGAAAGATGGTGTATTGGAACGGGGAGGAAAAACCCCGAAGTGGTTTCGCGTTGAGATAGGCGACAAAAAAGAGGGAAAAATTTCAATAAAAATGCCATTCTGGGCATTCAAGGTGCTAAAAAACTTCGGAGTGGACACGATGGACGAGGCAGACGCCGGTTTTTTTGACGCCCTTACACAATCCATAGAGGAGATGGGAGGCGGCGGGTTCAGATTTTTGGAGGTTAGAGATAGAGAAAGTTCGATAGATATATATGTGGAATAGTGTCTTTGTGATAGGGGATTCACCACTCCATACGGATCCTGTGGACAAGACACAAAGACACCAATGAAATGACAAATTTCCAATTACCAATATCCAATAAAATGTCAAATGACAAATGTCAAAAATAGGATTCTCAATTAATTTGGTATTGGGGTCTTGGAATTTTGTTAGAAATTAGGAATTACTAATTGGGAATTTAATTACATAGTGCCTTCGTGGTTATACTTTTATTTGATTCCTGCCTGCCGGTCCCCACGGACCCGTATGGGCAGGCAGGTTTGATATTATTATATGGGGGGGAATATGGCGTTAGGATGGCAAGAA
>DFBT01000112.1:8664-18554 GCA_002366725.1 Caldifarciminota bacterium UBA3073 | reverse complement strand
CATTTTCATCACATCAGGTCTTCATTTTTAAATTTTTGAGCACCCTTTCAACCCGTTCTTTCAAGGTGGGGTTTTCCGCCATCAAAGTTTCTAACTTTTTTGCCGTGATTGACACATTGGCATAGCCCGTGTCGAACATTTCTCCTATCGTTCTGAGGGGTAATGTTGTATAATTTTTCAGGATGTACATCGCTATCTTCTTTGGTAGCCAGTTCTTTTTTCTTTTTTTCAACTCCCCTTCGGATATATTAAACTCCTCACATATAGTTCTAAATACATCCTCAGGGGTTACACCTTTTATCTCTCGCAGGTTCGATATCTCCGAAGCAGAAACACCTAAATTTATTCTCTCCTTTGTATTCTGTATAAACTCGTCCTCACCTAGCATGACCTGTCCCACTGCCCGCTTCAGGGGATTCTCTACCCCTATCCCCTCATTTATAAATGTCCCATACCTCTCTAACGCCTCATTTCTATCTAGAGAAAACATCGATAGAATAATATCTGAATTTATTAAACTCTCTCTTTCATCTACTCCCAGATATGCCCTATGACTTGACCATCTGTATTCCGCGGGGTCTGATACAACCCCCGCCCTTACAGGATTTAGATGAATATATCGGCATAGTTCCAATAAATAGGCATCCCTATCAACCACTATTGCCTTGTATCTACCCTGAAATAGATGACCAATCCTCTGATGTCTTCTATTAAAATAAACAGTGTACGATGTGTTTATCGCATGCATGAAACGGGATAGGTTTGCTTCCAGGGTTTCAGAGAATAGATGGTAATGATTACTCATAAGACAATATGCATACATTATTACATTGTATTTTGCCGTGTTTTTCCCAAGATACTCCATAAATCTTGTTCTATCATGGTCATCAATAAATATATCCTTACTCTCATTACCCCTACAGGTAATGTGGTATAACCCTCCCGCATATTCTATTCTTAATGGTCTTGCCATAGCTTCATTATACCATATCTTTCGGGATAAGTCAAGAAGTAAATTTAAAATTAAAGACCTGACCCCATTGTTCTACCATTGTCCCTAATTTTGGAAGGGGAATGTCGGCACGGTGCTTCAGCCTATTATGCCGAGCCAATCGTGGAGGAGAAACTGGAGTCTGCCGATGAGGAGGGAGACCCTTGCCATAACCGTGTAGCCGAACGAGGCACCGAATGCGAGCATTATGTACCATATACCCACATTTGCTGCCTTACCCATAATACCCTTGTGTTCGATAGAAAAATAAAAATACAGAAGGGTTGCGATCACGCCAATGACCATTACTATATTACTTATCAAGAGAAAGGGAGATTGCCCGGGGGAGATGGCGGTGATGGTGCCCTGCATATGTCTGAATATGTAGCCTTCAAAACTTCTCGGGACCGATATTCCACACGAGGACCCCATAACGAAGGCGATCGGATACCTGATAAGCCAGGAGATGTTTTTAAAAAATATAGCGAAGGCGAGCAGGCCGAGGAGGGTGGGGAGCAGGACGAAGTACTGATGGTTGATAACTATTGGTTCCCACACCCTCGGCATGAAGGAATTATGATAGAGTATCGTTATCGTGTATCCCACCGATACGCCGACGAAGAGATGTTCAGCGAACTTATAAAACGGATTGTCCCTCCATAGAAACGAAAATGTACAGAGTGTGAGAAATGCCGCAAACCATATCCATGGGTTGTGACTCATTAATCCCCCTTAACAGCTTGACTATTTAGCTCTTTTCCTTAAATTGAAGTAGGCGATATTGCCGATGATTATCAATGCAATCATAAGCAGATGCACGAATGACTGTGCATCCATTCCCATAGATGCCACCTTTCTCGTACCCTTCTTCGTATACCCTCTCACATCGATGAGATTTTCATACTCCGCCGCTCCTTTAAGACCACCAAGCATACCCACAAACTGGCCCGTCTGGAGCCACGAATAATACTCTGCGGCAGAAACGGCGGTAGTCCCAACGCCGACCCTGACATGGTAGCTGGTGCCCACAAGCACTGCCCACGACAGAGGCAAAGACGAGGCAGATATTGATACAACAAGTGCGACATCATCATAGTTTCTTATGTGACGCATCATTGGCAGGGAATCGAGTGGTACGCCGTAATAATCCCTGCCAAAGGTGTTCTTTATATCTTCTCCCATAGACAACATAACCGCCGTGACTCCCGGGACATAGGGGAGAAAAACGAAGTCTTTACCACTCACCGCGCCATAGTCACCCTTCACTTTCGAGAGTGCCATGTCTATCATACCAATATATGTTGGGTATAATCCGAGACACATTACATTTACACCCTTCGCGAAGCAGTGCCTCAGGACCGCCTGTGCCATAGGCTGGAGTTCGGGGGCAGTGGATGGGTCAAAATCGAACGATATGAGGACAGCGGGTCCATCCGGTGGAACGTTATCAATGTAATCGAACAATGCCTTGGTATATTTTGTTGTAAATGTGGGAAGTCCGATGGGACGGATAAGTGGAATTATTACACAAATTCCGACGAGGAGATATATCCATCTCCTGTCAATATTCATCATTTTGTCCCAGATATTCATCTTTCCTCTCTATTCACCACCCTGCCTACCGTTCCCTGCGGATCCGTATGGACAGGCAGGCAAGGCACAATTAATCCAAAATCTGAGGTATTTCTAATTTCCAACCACCTTCTTTAATTACCCATTTTGCAATTTGCATTTTTCAGTTTTGTATTTACCCTCCTCCGAGATATCCCCTCTCTATTCCGAGGATTATCTTGAGAGAGGTGGCTATCATACCGAGTCCAACACCGAGAAGTATTCCCCTCTGTGCCGCCATATTTGGGTACATAAGTATCCACTCAATGAATCGAGGAAGCCACGGGACAACTCTCTCTCCGACGGGAACCCTACCAAACATAACTATGAGGGCAACAACGAGGAGAAGGGTTGCCTGTGCGGTTCTCGCCTTGAATGCACGGTAGGCGGCGGAAGCCATGTAAAATGCGAGGAGGGAAAACATCGTTGACATCATGGGAACCATTATATACTCGTAAAGATTGGAAAAGAGAGGGTTCTCTCCTCTTCCAAATCCGATTCCCACGAATGCAGTAAACGCCAGTGCAAAGAGCGTTACAAATGAGTATCCCCATCCCTCTCTCTTCCTCCGTATCTTGTCAATATGAACTACACAAAGTGACCTTACGGCAATGACCATCATAAATATACCAACTATGATCTGCCAGTGTAATACCTCTTCATAGGTTTGCCGTGATACCGGATGAGGGATGAAAAACTGGATTATCATCCCTATACCACATATAAAGGCTATAGCAAGGGGTATTTGTCTCTTCATATCAAAGGCTGTTACAAAAAGATGCAAGAATTATAACATAAAAACTCTCTCTTGTCAAGGAAAAAATGGGTTAGTTTTTTTTCTGGTGTCTGAGAAAAGAGAAGAGGTACTGCATATCCTGTGGAAGAGGAGCCTCGAATTTCATCTCCCTTCCACTTCGTGGGTGACGAAAGGTAAGCGCTCTCGCATGTAAGGCTTGTCTTTTGATTATTGACATAATTTCTTTAAAGCTGTCTATATCGACATAAGGATATCTTCTTCTTCCCCCGTATGCGGGGTCCCCCACAACGGGGTGACCAATGTGTTCGAGATGCACCCTTATCTGATGCGTACGTCCAGTTTCAAGGGATAGGGAAATATAGGTGATGTAACCGAATTTTTCTATAACCTCGTAGTGTGTCTTTGCAGACCTCGAAAGAAGTGGGGTAACCGCCATTTTTTTTCTGTCAAGTGTGTATCTGCCGAGAGGGGCATCTATCACACCCTTTTTTAATTCAAAGTCACCCCAGGCAAGCGCAACATATTCCCTTTTCATTTTTCGTGTCTCTATCTGTTTTGAGAGGGCGAGATGTGCCTTCTCCGTTTTTGCGAATACTATCAAGCCCGATGTATCCTTATCCAGCCTGTGGACAACACCCGGCCTCTTTCCCGTGCCGCCCGCCAAGTTGCAGTGATAAATAATGGCGTTAACGAGTGTTCCCTCAAGATGACCGGGAGCGGGATGTGTAACTATACCGGGGGATTTGTTTATTAGAATTAGGTCTTCATCTTCGTAAACTATATCGAGAGAAATACACTGTGGTTTTATAAAAAATGGGGTTTCTTTCTTATATAGAACCTTTATCTCTTCACCCTTATGGACTATATGACTTGGTTTTACTGTTGCACCATTAACAAGTATGTTACCATTCTCTATCAGTTCCCGTAATTTGTTGCGCGAGAGGGAAATGCCCGCCTCCTTCAGGTATTTATCGAGTCTTTCCCTCTTGCGCGGTCTCAGTATACGGGTTATCTCCCGCATAATAGGATAAAATCAAGCATCAAAAATTATAGCCAAACCCCACCAAAGACGGGGCGGGAATTGAAAAATACATATGGAAAAGGTCGTATAAAATTAGTTCAAGTGGTTAATGCATATTTTGAGATTATTTGATGTTTATAAAGGTGCACGGAGGTTTATCCTGTCGCCATTTATTCCACATCCTCGTGCCACACGAGTATTCTCCCACACTGTTCGCAGGTGTAAATCTTCCTTCCATTTCTCACGAGTGTAATGAATTGAGGCGGAAGAAGTGTATTGCATCCCGTACACATACCGTCTTTGACGGTGACGACTGCATTGCCTCTACCTTTGCGAATGCGTTCATATGTTGTAAGATATGAGGCACTGATGTGAGTCGCTATCTGTTGCCTTTCGGCTGACTTTTGTTCTATTTCCATTTCAAGTTGCTTTCGCATTTTACTCAGGTTTTCTCTCTCAGCCTTTTCTTTTCTTTTTATCTCCTCGAGTTCCTTTTTCCTCTTTTCGAGTTTTTTTGAGAGTTCTTCCATCTCCATTATGTTGGTTATGGTCTCCTCTTCTGCCTTTTCTATACTTTTTTGCTCTTCCTCAATCTCCTTGAGAAGGGCAGAATACTCCCTGTTCGTCTTCGCCATAAGAAGCTGGGTGTTGTGTTTGGAAAGGCTCATACGGGCTTCCCGTGTCTCCCTCTCTGTTGTCTCTCTAAATATTTCCTTCTTTCGTAATTCTGCATCGATGTCTTGCACGATCTCTTCTGCCCTTTTTACATTTTCGTCGCTGGTCTGCTCTTTTTTTGGAATTTCTATCAATTTTATCCTGAATGCGGCAATATCCGAATCTACAGCCTGAAGTTCACATAGTTTTTTTAGGACTTTCTTCATTTCACCTCCTCTCTTTTGAGCTTATTGTGCATTTTAGCCACTCCCCGCCCATATCCATACGGATCCTGAGGACGGGTCGTATGACCTTTGGCGGGGTGGGGATTTCACAGGGTTATTTCCGTATTGCGCCCCACATAAAATAAAAAGGTGCACTTCGATGCACCTTTTTCAAAATGGGCGGGAGAGGATTCGAACCTCTGACCTTCGGTATGTGAGACCGACGCTCTAACCAACTGAGCTATCCGCCCTATTATATCCATTTAGTATATTTTAACAGAAAAATCACGATTTGTCAAGAAAAAAATCATCGGATTAAGCGGATTACACAGATTTTTGAAAAAAATAATCACAGAATATGCGTTAACCACGGATAGTTAAGACTGAAGACTACAGACCGCCCCGTAAAGCACCTTCAGAGCAACGGGGCAAGCAGACCACAGACTAAAATGACAAATGAATGAAAGGACATAAGAGGTCTTATGTATTTGGTCTATAATATCTTGTGTGATCCCTGCCCCACCAGAGATGTGGTGTGACTAATGTATATTTTGGAATTAGGTGATGTGGGATGGATAAGTTGTGTGTTACATTGGGAAGTCCGTGGTTACATACATATGAGAATGGAATTTTTATGGGAGAGTCGGGGGAACTATTCAGGGGGCACAGAGAATCTGTGCCCCCGGGTGGAACACTGTCAGGACTTCTAAACTTTGGTTACATTAGTTGCTTTTGGTCCCTTCACATCTTCTGCCACATCGAACTCGACCTCATCACCCTCGTGCAGGATTTTGAAGCCTTCGCCAGTGATGCCAGAGTAGTGAACGAAGACATCTCCACCATCGTCGCGTTCAATGAATCCATAACCTCTGGACTCGTTGAACCACTTCACCTTGCCTTTTGGCATTTACTACCCTCCTTTCATATGAGATGAGGGTATTATAACACGCCTTTTTCTTTTTGTCAAGGAAAAAATATCTTTGTGTGATGGATACAACCACAGGGTAGCTATGCAAAATCTTCCTGCATATAAAAAGGTTGACACGGCGAAAAATTTGTGATATAATAGATGAGATAGTCTGTTCAAATCGGGAGGGAGTCTTATGATAGATTCTTATAGGTTTGGGCATGTCGTCATCGATGGAAAGGGTTATTCACACGATGTCATCATACTGCCAGAAAGGATAATAGCCAACTGGTGGAGGAGTGAAGGGCACAGACTCAAATTGGAAGATTTGAAGGATATATACGATGTGGATATCGATACCCTGGTTGTCGGCACGGGGGCATACGGAATGATGAAGGTGGATGAGGATACAAGGAATGGACTTGAGCAAAAGGGGATAAAGGTAGTTACAGCGAAGACGAAGGATGCCGTGGATATATATAATAATTTACCGAAGGAGAGGACAGCTGCCTGTCTCCACCTCACATGTTGATCAATATAAAGTCATAGCCACAGATTGCACAGATTTTCGCAGATTAAAATAATTTTTCTAATCAGTGAAATCCGTGGCTTATTTTTAATTTTTCTATGGTAGTTGCCTGTCACCAACCGAACTACCTTCCTTGGCCGGGATTTTTTTACAAGATGATGGCATGTGATGCCTTCGTACTCATGGACTCCTGTCAGTTTCCCCTCGGAAGGTCTTTTGTTAATAGAAATCGCATTAAGATACCCCCGTCTCGTTTTGTTTGGCTCACAGTACCAGTCAAGAGGAAGGGGAGGGGTCTGCAAAACATAAATGAGGTGCAGGTTGACAATGAGGTGGATTGGCAAAGGAGGCACCTGGGAGCTCTAAACCATTTCTATGCGAAGGCACCTTATTTTAACGCCTATATGGATTTTTTCAGGTCGTGGTATCACAAAAGATGGGACAGACTTATTACACTAAATCTTGAGATTATCTACTTCTTTAAGGGACTCCTTGGGATCGATACAAAACTGTATTTTCTTTCAAACCTCGGGGTAGGGGGTGGGGGGCCCTCACTGCTTGTAAGTGTATCGAAGGCACTCGGTGCCGACATCTATCTCTCGGGATACGGCGGCAGAAAGTATATCGACGAGGGGCTATTTGAAAATGAGGGGATAAAAGTTGAATACTATAATTTCAAACCACCCGTATATCCGCAGTTGTGGGGAGATTTCCTGTATAATCTTTCAATAATAGACCTCGTCCTTAACTGTGGAGACAAGGCGGTAGAGATAATAAAAAAAAGCGGCAAGAAGTGAAGTATTTGCCGTCTCGATTTGAAATTCGTGACTGCTCAGATTGTTACATCGGAGCGTAAATTCTGCAGAATTATACTTTGGTAGCCTGCGATGAAACGCAATCTGAAGATTGCGACTACCGGAACTTGGATTGCCATTTTTTGAGTTCCTGTACAATCGCTCAAGTGCACTTTAATTACCTGGGATCAGTGGGTGCGTTAAGATTCTTCTATGAAGGATACTGTCAATTCAATGGCGACAGAGGAAAAGCCCGTGCCGGGAAATCGGCGCGTTCTTCTGCTCACGGCACTTGAACGCTCGTTTTATTCCTCGATAATTGAGAACTACCTCTTTTCACCCGCTGTAGATGTGGAAAGTCGATATTTAAATGTGAGATTTTACTACCTTGGTTTTGTCCCCATTACGATGTATTCTGGCAGGCACCAGCCGGTTTTGAGGTTCAGAGAATACAGGAAACGCAGAAGGGTACTGCAGAGCTAGATTCGTACCGCAGGCTGTGGTGTGGGAATGGGACTTTTACGACCCATCTTCGGTGAGATTTCATTGTTAACGCACACTTTTTTATGTTATGAACAGAACTGTATTCATAGACAGAGATGGGACGATCACGAAAGATAAGGGGTATATAACGGATGTTTCCTCACTCGAACTTATCCCCGGAGCCGCCCGGGCGTTAAATGGATTCCACTCACTCGGGTTCCTGGTTATATTGGTAACTAACCAGTCTGCTGTGGGTAGGGGGTATATTACGGATGATGAATTGGCAAAAATACATGGAAGACTAAAACAACTGCTTTCCCGGGAAGGCAGTCATCTCGACGCAATATATGTGTGTCCCCATCACCCCGATGATGGATGCGATTGCAGGAAGCCGAAGCCAGGTTTGATCAGAAGGGCATGCGGGGATTTTGATATCGATACTGCGAGGTCATACATAATAGGCGACCAGAAAGCTGATGTAGAACTCGGTAGAAGAGAGGGTATAACAACTATACTCGTTCTCACCGGTCACGGTAAGAAGACGGCAGAGGAGACCTCGCCGGATTATGTCGTTGATGATATTCTTGAGGCGGAGATGTTGATAGAAAAGATTGAAACCGGGGAGATATTGAAAAACCATCAGTGAGGGGCAGAGTTACCCTTGCCAGGCATTTTTTTTATTTTTATTTCAACCTTGTCTATCTTTCTTCGATGGACGGAAATCACCTCGAGAGTGCCCCAGTCAAAGTTAAATTTTTGGCCAACCTTTGGCAGGTTTTTCATCCTCGAAAGGAGAAGGCTCGATACCGTGCCCTTTTCTTCTATGTCTGCACCCAGTTCATATCTCAATTCATCAAGATCAGTTTCACCCCCCACGATAAAAACATCACCCGTTTTCTGAATCCCCGGTTCGAGAAAGTCATATTCATCCCTTATCTCTCCGAAGAGTTCTTCGAGGATGTCTTCGAGGGTAATAAGACCCGCTGTTCCACCGTATTCATCCTTCACGACTGCTATGTATCTATACTCCGTTTGCATCTCACCCATTAGTTCTTCTATCCGCTTTTGTGGTGGCACGAACATACATTTATGAAGAACATCAAATAACCACTCATCTTCACTCTTTCCATTTTCTTTCTTCTTCACAAAGACATTCATTGGCTTATGACTAAGATAATTTATTATCACCTCTTTAACCCTGATAAAGCCGATAATATTGTCTGGATTAACCTCGTAGACGGGTATCCTGGAATGTCCACTTTTTATAACGGTCTCGATGAATTCATCAAATGATATACCGGTTGAGACCGCCACGATTCTGTTTCTCGGTATCATCACCTCCTCTACTTTCTTGTCAGAGAAATCCAGCATCCGCAAGACAAGTTTTCTCTCCTGGAGGGGTAGACCCGCCATACCCACCCTTATCTCTTCCTCTGTTAAGAGCGTTCTTCTTGTATTTGCACTTATTTTGAATAACTTTATGATGCCCCTCGATGTGATTATTACGAGCGATATTATGGGAAAGAATAGCCAGTAAAGAATGGTGAAGGGTTTTGCAAGGACAAGGGATATTTGAAGGGCAAAACGATAAGCTATCCCCTTTGGAATTATCTCGGCGAAAATGAGCACACAAAAAGTCAGTATTAGGGGTAAGAATCCTTTTATCCAGGGTTGGTTCGGAAACATATCTGATGCGAGCACAGACAGGGCAACCATGGCAAGGTTCGTTCCCACAAGAACGGTAGAGAGGAATCTTTCGGGGTTTTTCAAAAATCTATAGGTAAAATCTGCTTCTCTCCTTTTCGGACTCCATCCCCTTAATTTTATCAGATCGCACGATGTGAAGGCAATCTCAGCGAGGGCAAAGAACGCGCAGGAAATGAGCAATATGATGGCAACGATTAGCATAAATAATCCCA